>NZ_JBSQIC010000038.1:0-32554 GCF_055108615.1 Tangfeifania sp.
TTTTGGAAAACCCAAAACCAAGCTTTGCTGCCATTGATTTTTACACCTGACTCATCGCCCCCGACTATCTTTGATGCAGCTATTTTTTCTTTGATAATCGCGTAAACCGGTGTGGCTTTATTGCTCATTGATCCTATGATATTATAAACAGTGCCTTCGCTCATTGGTATGCCATAATAAAAAACTGCTTAATATTTATTGGCTGTCTGTTATTGTCAAAAAATTATGCACAATTTATTGTTAATTTCGCTGCTGAGTGGCAACAAAAAATATCAATTCTAAATTATTCCAAAATGCAAAATCAAAATAACAACAAAGAATTCAAAATCCCCCTGAATCCCCCTTTGACAGGCAAATGATCTATTCCAATACATCATTCTGCGTCAAAGGGGGACGGGGACGCTGCTAAAATGAACCAACTGCAAAAATTTGCAACAGAATACTGGCAGAAGAGCAGAAATCAGCACCCTGCCCTCTTGACTTCCGACACATTTTTCGTAAATTAAAGAATTAAATACCATTAATTATTTTTTATAATGGGAACGTAGTTCATCGATTTACACACACCCGGCCATGAAACCGCTGGGAAAAAGTTTTAACAGTACTCCGGGTAAAAACAGCTCGAACAAAAACAGAAGCAACAGCATCTGGCATTACGACGCTCCTACCACGCTGGATAAAATTGCCAACATCACCATTACCCTCACCAAGTTTCTTCAGGCCAATTTTTCATCGCTGGCCAAAGGTGGTGCCGATGTAGTATTTATTTCGCTTTGCGGTCTCGAAAAAGGTTTTGTAATGACCAAACTGGGCACCGGTTTGCCCGGTGATGTAATTGGGAACCTGGTAACAGGGCTGGGCAAAAAACGTATCGACCATGTGCAAAAAATGGATGATTACTTTACCGACCTTGAAATGGAATACGATTTTTACAAACAGCTCGACGGCCACAAAGTACAGGTTGACGGGAAATGGCACCGCTATAAAATTGTGTCGTCGTTTAATGAAATAGAAGAAAACCGCGACCCTGATGTAAAAACAATTTTTGTAATTCTTACCATCGAAGGGACACATGTGTTTAACACCGGTCTGAAAATGATGGGGAAACGGCCGATCCGAAGGAAGTTTTGGCAAACCTCAAAAAGGTAAAAAACTGCGATCACCGGTTGTTTTTTGCAGGACTGACACATCATTTCGACAATGAAATGGTGGGCCACGCGCAAAATCTAAAAGGCGTTGTTCGGAAAATGATCGACCAAGTCGGATAACCTAAAACAATACAACAAAATAACAGCTGCCGATATTGTGCAGCGCTTTATGCATAGCAATGCTTATGATTTTTTGAAGAAACCGGAAGTCGGGAGCAGGAAGCGCGAAGAAGTGCGCTATTGTTTGTTGCTTGAGACTTTTAAGTTCGGGTTGTCTGCTTATCCGGATTGCCCTGTGAGCGTAATTTGCGGAATGGAGTGGTACTTGTCGCTTTTCCAAAATCGCAACAAAAAATCAATATCGTTCAAATAAAGTGCCCCTAAACCTTCTTTAAAAAACGGCAGTTTGTCCTTTCCCTGTTCAATGCAATACTTTGCCAGTTCGGTTGAAAACTCTAAGGATATTGTCTTCCATTAACTCGTGTGAATAGTCGAACGACTTTTTGGTGAGATTAAAGTTTTTACCAGAGGCGATGTGTTCAATAAAAACATTTTCAGCATCATCCCCTTTATACAAGAAATAACCGTTAATGCGGGGCGACATTTCCATTAAATCATTGTGTAGAGGATGATTTTCCCCTAAAAGCTCCGCACTCCATACACTTCCTTTTACACTCATTAACCGGGTGTGTGCCATATGCAGTAAAGCATCATGTCCTTCCTGAAAATACTGCATATTAACCGGGTGTGTGCCATATGCAGTAAAGCATCATGTCCTTCCTGAAAATACTGCATAAGATATTCGTCCTGTTTCTCTTCAGCCAGTTCGTTAAAAAGATCTCTGAGCCGTTTATTCGTATCGGTGTAAAAAAGATACGATCTGAAAAGGACGACTTCAATCAACTCCCTCACTTTATAGTAATCGGATTCATTTAAATCAATCGTATAAAAGGGATTTAACCTGGTATTTTCAGGTGCAAATTCATATTCATCCTCAAATATATCCATTACCTGCCCAGCGATATTGTTAATAAATTCATTAAACGGACTGATGAAGTTTTCGTCCTGCACAGTATTCATAAAATACCAGATTAAAAAAGCGACATCCTGAATGTTAATTTCTCCTTCGTAGTATTCATCCGTTGCATAAAAAGGAAGCCGTTTCCCGTATTTTTGGGAATGCATTTTAATAAACGTGTTCCAGGTGTTGGTTTCTGAAATAATATCTTCGAAATAGGAAGTCAGGAAACAAGAAAGCATTTTAAGATCTTCATTTTCCAGGTAAATAAATGTGGGTAACGCCTGTTTTTTAAAGAAACACTTAAGCACCTTATTTGCAATCGAGAGATAATAACTGTCGACAGCACTCTGTTTTTTGTATGGTTTCAGCTCCAGCCATTGTTTAATGTAAATGTTTTCTTTCATGGTATCTCTTCCTAATTTTCGAATTTTGCCCCAAAAATAAAAAAAGAAAATCAAGAGTTGAAAGCTGAACTATTCTTTGCCATTCAAGTTAAGCTTTAAAACCTGATGTTGTTCATCCCTGAAACATGAAACTTGAAACAAAACATCTCTCTCATCATCCGTAATTCTTTCGTATTTTTGTGTGCATGACAGCAGCTCAAAAACCCGATGTCTGGTTTTTCAATCCCACCTGCGAGTATGCCGTGGCCAACGGGACTACATCGTGGCAACCCAACCGGCTGTTACAAAAGATGGAAGTAGATTTGGGGACGCTGCCGCTATTTTTCGCAAAGCCTCACGATATTGTACTGGTAAGAAAATTACCCGCTGAAAAGTTCCTGCAAAAACTGAAAATGCAGGGAATTTCGCTGCCCCGGTTTGTACTGCTGGAAGATGCCCTGAAATACAAGCTGAACGGTGAAAAACTCAACCGCCTGATGCCGTGGGGCTGGAGCCCGGTGGCCCACAAATTGCTGGAACCACTGAAAAATTCCTGTTCTATCCCGTTTCAGCATTCTCCGGTTTTCAAATGGCAGCCTGGCACCCGCGATCTTTACTCCAAAAAATTCAGCCGGAAAATTCTCACTGATGTACTTCCGCAGCTGCCGACAAAAACAGTGTTGCAACCATCAATGCTTCCTGAAGTTGCAAGCACCCAACACGAAATGGAAACGCTGATTGACCGCTGGGGAAAACTTATGGTAAAGGCTCCGTGGAGCAGCTCGGGAAGAGGATTGCAACCCATTACCAAAAGCCCGGTGGTTCCCAAAGTGTGGGAAAAACTCATGGGAATTGTCAACGACCAGGGCTATGCTATTGCAGAACCTTTGCTCGATAAAGTCATGGATATGTCAATTCAGTTTGAACTGAAACAAGGTAAAGTTGCTTTTCTGGGGAAAAGTATTTTTCTTACTGATAAAAAAGGACAGTTCCAGGGCAACTTCCTGAAAGGCATGCCAGCTGATGTTTCTGCTGAAGAACTCCAATTTGCCCGTGAACTCCCTCATTTATTGAAAGAGCCTCTTGTTAAAACCATTGAAGCAAGTGTGCTGGCTAAAAACTACGAGGGGTTTTTTGGTGTGGACACATTGCTTTTCAGGGATATTTCAGGTCAATTGCGCGTAAACCCCTGCCTCGAAATTAATGTGCGGCAAAACATGGGGTTGCTGTCTCTGCAACTTGAACAGCTGCTGGCACCAAGATCATCAGGGATATTCAAAACATTTTATCAGAAGGGAAAACCATTTGCAACTTTTGCCCGCGAAATGCAAGTCAGCCATCCCATAAAATTAAATGAAGGCAAAACTGAATCCGGTTTTTTTGCGTTGACAGAAACGAATGATGATTCATTATTCGGTGCGTATATTCTTGCTGACTGATAAACCCTGAACTTCCAACTGGCATTAAAAACCGGTTTTTCATTTTTGTGAACTGGCTTACCAACTATTTTACCTATAACCTTTCATTGCGGTTAATAATAAAGCCCAGAAAAACTTCCTGAGCTTCATATTTTGACCGTATTCACGAAAATAAGTTAACGGGCATAATACTACATTTGAAATTCGGAAAAACCGCCCCAACACCTTCAGTTATTTTTCTTTCCCGGAACTTTTTTTTGTAACTTTAAGTTTTTGAAAGCAATAAATCAATCCACTCGTATGGAAAACCAAAACAACAATTCGGGCACTCCCAGAAAAATCAGAAAAAAAGTTTACGAAAGCGAACTGAACAAGCTTCAAATTGAGCTGGTAAAATTACAGGAATGGATTAAACGCAAGGGCCTGAAAGTAATTGTTATTTTCGAGGGCCGCGATGCTGCCGGGAAAGGTGGTACCATTAAACGCATTACGCAGGTGCTGAATCCACGTATTTGCAGGGTAGTTGCCCTGGGTACGCCCACCGAGCGGGAAAAAACCCAGTGGTATTTCCAGCGATACATTCCCCATTTGCCGGCTGCCGGTGAAATGGTGCTGTTCGACCGCAGCTGGTACAACCGGGCAGGAGTGGAAAAAGTGATGGGCTTTTGCACCAACGAGGAGTACTGGGAGTTTCTGCGTTCGTGCCCCAATTTTGAACGGATGCTTATCCGTTCTGGAATCATTCTCATAAAATACTGGTTTTCGGTAAGCGAGGAAGAGCAGGAAAAACGTTTTATCGACCGCAACCATGATCCTACCAAACGGTGGAAACTGAGCCCGATGGATTTAAAATCGAGGGAAATGTACGTGGAATATTCAAAGGCAAAAGATGAGATGTTTGCCTATACCGACACCAAAATCAGCCCGTGGTATATGGTTGATGCTGATAACAAAAGGCGGGCGCGGCTCAATTGCATCCATCATCTTTTGTCGTTGATACCTTACGAAGATTTAACACCCGACCCGCTGGAGCTACCGCCACGCAAAGACAACAAAGGTTATGTGCGTCCTCCGCTGGAAGAAATGACGTATGTACCTGAAGTATATTAATTGTCGAGCGTTTGGGTCATGTAAAACAGGTGGCGTTCCTGTTCGGTTATAAATTCACGGAATAACGATTTTTTGCCGTTTTCTTCAGTGAAACCGCGCTGAACCAATTCAAAATAGGCATACGTCCAGTTAATTAAAGCTGTGCCGTCATTGTTTTTTACTTCAAGCTCTTCCTTTACGGCAGGAGTGGCACACTGTTGCAACAGGCTTCCTGCGGTTCCCTGTATATTCACCTCGTTAAAAATCCGCTTTTCTTTTAACGCATTACACGTGGTTTCAAAATCGGGCCATTCGCTAACTCCATGTCCGTTTACGGAAGCGGCAAAATGGCTCACGGCATTTCCATGCAGCATTACCCAGGCGGCATATTGCGAAATATCGTTCAGTTTTAAAACCGTTTCTTTTTCAGGAATATTCCATGGCCTGATGAAATATTTCATGAGCTCATTTTCGAGAAGATCGGCAGCTTCGGAAGTAATAATTCCATCCCTGTCGAGCAAATTCAACAATTCAATGCCTTTATTCGACAGGGCATAACCTGTATCTTTTACGGCCTCATTAATTATATGCTGTGCCCAATCGGGCAGCTCTTCCACTTCGAGCTGACTAATCAAAAAATACGGTAACTTTTCATCAGGGTGCTCGAAACGAACTGCCGTTAGTTTCTTTTTGGTAAAAGTATATTTTTCGGCAGGTTTGTACCCCAGGCATTTTATGATGTGCTTTATGGCCCTGATTCCCTTGGGTTGCTCGCCGGTATGGGTATTCAGGGTTCGAAATGCCAGGTGATCAACAACCGTGCGCCCCCCTTTTTGTGCAACTATTTCGTCGTACTTTTTTGCACATGGAACACGTCCGAGGTAGTTCCCCCAAAGTTTTCCGGTAAGGGTGCGTGCAATATTTGCTGCATCGCGCTTCATACTCATTTAAACAGCAAATCAGTGGTTAGGGTTACTTTTAAAAATGTGTTTAATAATATTTTTTAATTCGAAAATATTACAGTGGGCTGCACTTAAGTTCTTTTTGGGGTTGTTTCCATGAATTTCAGCACATCTTTTTTATCAAAAAATGATGTAGCTCCCATCCGGGTGGCATTCAGGGCACCGGCGGCATTTCCAAAATTGAGTGCTTCCTGTATGGAGCTGCCATTGAGGAAATAATGAAGAAACCCTGCAGCCAGGGCCATTCCCGAACCAATGTTGTCATTTAACTCCACCTTGTAACCCGAATCCCAAAATGCGCCTTCTTTTTTATGAAACGCGCATACACCACGGGTTCCGCGGGTAACAATCACCAAATCAACCTTGTATTTTTTGAGCAACTGATTTCCAAAACTTTCCACGTCACCCGGGTTCAGATTTAATTTTTCAGTTAAAAAACCAATTTCTTTCTCCTTGATGCGCACAATGTTTGAAGACCGGAGCATATTCTCAACCACACCAACATTAAAAAAGTGCTGAAAAAGTTTCAAATCGAAAAACTTGAGTGCACGCCGCGATTCATTGATGAGTTCGCGAATGGTATTTTTAGAAATACCAAACCGCTGCGGAAGTAGTCCGAAAAACAGGCAATTAGCGTTGCGCACCAGTTTTAGTGCTTCGGCAGAAAATTCAATATGATCGAAGGCAACATCAGGAGTTACCTTAAAAATGGGTTCGCCGTTTTTATCGAATTCCACATTCACGGTTCCGGTAGGAAATTCAGGATCCAACTGCACATCCAAAATTGAAATCCCCAGTTCTTCCAGCCGGTTCAGAGCTTCGTTTCCCAGCTCATCGTCGCCCACGCGAGAAAGCAGGAATCCCTTTTCGCCGAAAGAATTGCACCGAAAAACCAAATTAGAAGGCGTTCCTCCCAAAACTTTTCCGTCGGGTAAAATATCCCAGACCACTTCGCCAAATGCCACTATTTTTTTTGCCATCGATTTTGTTTTCCAACTGCAAAAGTAGTGATTAATGAAAAATGATTCAAATTTCAGGGAAATGGTTATTAACAAATTGTTCAAGTACCTCATAAAGTTTGGGATGGCCTATTTCCTCGAGGTCATAAAACACACGGGTAGTTGGTTTATCAATTTTTATCACACGCTTTAAATCAATTGGTGTTCCAATTACTACCGAATCACAATCGGTATTCCGGATGGTTTCTTCCAGGTCTTTCACCTGTTTTCCACCATAGCCCATGGCCGGCAACAATTTACCAATATTGGGATATTTTTCGAAAGTTTTCTTCAGCTCGCCAACCAAAAATGGCCGTGGATCAACCATTGATGCGGCACCAAATTTGCGGGCAGCCACAACTGCAGCCCCTATTTTCATTTCGCCATGGGTGAGCGTAGGGCCATCTTCAACACAAAGCACACGTTTACCGGTTATTACATCTTTGTTATCAACATGCACAGGACTTGTTCCGTCAATTACTATTGCAGCCGGGTTCACGGTTTCAATATTTTTACGCAGCTGCTCCACACTTTCGGGCGTTGCCGTATCAATTTTGTTGATAATGACCACATCGCTGCTTTGCAACACCACCTGGCTCGGGTAGTAGGTCAGTTCTGCTCCTACGCGGTGCGGGTCGGTAACTGCAATGGATAAATCCGGCCGGTAAAACGAAAAATCGTTGTTGCCACCGTCCCACAATATTACATCGCAGCCATCGGGATCATTCTCGGCAGCCCGTAAAATAGCTTCATAATCTACTCCTGCATAAATCACATTTCCCCGGGCAATATGAGGTTCATACTCTTCCATTTCTTCGATGGTACAT
Source organism: Tangfeifania sp. (assembly GCF_055108615.1). Taxonomy (NCBI): domain Bacteria; kingdom Pseudomonadati; phylum Bacteroidota; class Bacteroidia; order Marinilabiliales; family Prolixibacteraceae; genus Tangfeifania; species Tangfeifania sp. The sequence goes on from NZ_JBSQIC010000038.1 coordinate 7,847, forward strand.
TCATGTTTGTCCAAATCATCGAGGGTTGCAAACCGCTGAACTTTTTGTTTTACAAGGTCGCCATAAGGCATAGGGTGCCGTATGGCAACTACCCTGAGGCCTTTTTCCATTAGTGTTTGTACAATTTTGCGGCTGGTCTGGCTTTTGCCCGAACCTGTGCGCGTGGCACACACCGAAATTACCGGTTTGGTTGAACTAAGCATGGTTTGTTTGGGTCCCAGCAGCATAAAGGATGCACCCGATACATTTACACGGGCGCTGGCCTGCATTACCAGCTGGTTGGGTACATCACTGTAAGAAAACACACAAATGTCTGCCTTCAAATCCGTAATCAATTTTTCCGTTTCTGTTTCAGGATAAACAGGAATTCCTTCGGGGTAAAGTGTCCCGGCCAGTTCGGCCGGATAACGGCGGTTTTCAATTCCCGGAATCTGGTTGGCGGTAAAAGCCACTACTTCAAAATCAGTATTATTTCTGAAAAAGGTGTTGAAATTATGAAAGTCGCGACCGGCAGCTCCCATGATTATTACGCGTTGCTTAGCCATAAATTTGTTGTTTTAAAAATTCTTCAAAATTTAAACCTAATTGACCGGGAAAAACAGGATAAAACTCATGGCTCATCGATTTTTTTGTTCAGCACTCTGGCAGAATTCAACCGCACAGAGTGCAACAGCAGTGAAAAGCCACACGCTCTCCCGGAACCGCTGCTATTAAAACATTATTCGTACTTTGGCGTTCTCTTTCAAAAACAGAAGGAATGAATTATCTGGCACATTTATACCTTTCAGGTGAGGATGACAAACTGCTCACGGGCAATTTCATTGGCGATTACGTGAAAGGGAAAAACTACCTGAATTACCCGGGTAAAATAAGGGAAGGAATTTTGCTGCACCGCCGGATTGACACCTTTACCGACCAGCACACCCGGTTCAGGGAAGTAAAAAAACTGCTACGAGAAGAATTCGGCCTGTTTTCCGGCATTATTACCGATATTTTTTACGACCATTTTTTAGCCCGCAACTGGGACCACTACTCCACCTATCCGCTCCGCAGTTACACCAACAAAGCCCATTCAGCTTTATTGGCACATTTTTTTTACCTGCCTGCGCGGGTGAAGGGATTTTTGCCCGTGCTCATAAAAAACCGGCGGCTGGAATCGTATGCCCGGCCTGAAGGAATCCGCCAGTCGCTGGAGATAATGAGCCGCTACACTTCACTACCCGAAAATGCAACTCAGGCAATGGATACGCTGGAACTGAATTTCAATTTCCTGCAGGAAAACTTCACGGCTTTTATGCTGGAAATGATTGAATATGTGGAAAAGGATTTTGGGGTTGAAATTAAAAAACCCGGTTGTGTGGTAACACCCTGAAACCGCATAAAAACCCGGTGCTGAAAAATTCAATTTCCCAACACCGGTTTCAATTATCTTCAAAACAAAATAGCTTAGGCCAGCATTTCGTAATATTCTTCTTCAAAGAAAAAATTTGATTCGCCGAAAGCGGGCTCCAAATCGTCAATCCAGATAGCATCGGGGTTGTATTTGGCAAAAAACGGCTTGCCTACCCATGAGGGGGCGCGCCCCTGCAGGAAGTTCAGCACGAACACCTTCTCGCCGTTAATTTCGGAAACACCTACCACCTGCACTTTACCGGGGCTACAAGACATGCTGGGACCTTTCACGGTTCGGCAAATGCCACTCACCTTGTTGTAGGCATTCCTGAAAATCTGCCATGCCTGCCGCAGCGTAACAGCAAAATAATCCTGCGCACCGGTATCGCGGGCAATAAACATATAATACGGGATAATGCCCAGTTTAACCTGCTCCCGCCAGTTTCTGGCCCAGATATCGGGATGGGCATTAATATTTTTCATGACCGGGGATTGCGACCGAATTTGCACACCTGCTGCAATCAGCTTTTTCACAGCCTCTTTCACTGCATCGGTTTTTAATTCATCAGGATGATTGAAATGAGCCATCAGCGCGATGTTTATCCCCTTCCTTTTTATCTTTTCGAACAGGCGGAGAAGATCGCCGGCATCTTCGTCGGTGGTGAAACGGTAGGGCCAGTAAGCCAGTGCTTTTGTGCCAATCCGAATGTTTTTCAGATTCGGCAAATCAGCATCGGCAAGGGCATTGAAATAGGACTCAAAAAAGCGGGTTTTCATAATTGCCGGGTCGCCCCCGGTAAAAAGGACATCGGTAATTTGCGGATTGGCCTTCAGGTATTCGATCAACGTATCGGCCTCTTTCATGGCAAACTTAAACTCGCTAAGCGCAAACTGCGGCCACCGGAAACAAAAAGTGCAATAAGCATGGCAGGTTTGTCCCTGCGACGGGAAAAACAGCATGGTTTCCCTGTATTTATGCTGAATACCTGTGAGTTTTTTTCCGTTCATAACCGGCACATTGCTCTCCTGCCCGGCAGGATTGGGATTCAATTTTAAGCGGATTTTTTTAACCTCGTTTTGAAGTTCCTTTTTGGGTACGTTATTTTTTAGCAGGCCTGCTATTTTATTGAAGCTGGCCTCATCGAGCATCTCTTTTTGCGGAAAGTTCAGAATAAAGAACGGATCCTTTTCAAAGTTTTCCCAGTCAATCAGTTCGTTAACTACATAATTATTTGTTTTGAAGGGCAAAACAGTTCCCACTACTTCTATATTAAACTTCTGCTCTTCAGTAAGAAATTCCATTTGTGGAATTTGCCTGAAATTGTGGAGCGAAAAAGATCTGTACTTCATCATAAGCCAAAAAAAATTTATAAAGAACTATAAAAGTTTATAACCAAATGCTTGAAATATACCTCCATTGAGGTACCGCAAAACCATAAAATTGTTGATTTTTCAAGGCGAGGCAAATGTACAAAAATCAGACCACAAAACAAACATGAAATTTGTCAGGTTCAAGACTAATCCGACAAGTGATCGAGGCGGCTGGCATCAAGCCTGATAAAGATAAAAAGCAATATGGTAAACGACCAGAGCGATGAGCCTCCGTAGCTAAAAAATGGCAGCGGGATTCCAATCACCGGCATTACGCCAATGGTCATACCAATGTTTACCATCACATGAAAAAAGAGAATTGCCGCTACCGAATAACCGTAAATTCGCGAAAAACCGGAGCGTTGCCGTTCAGCCAGAATAACCAGTCTTGAAAGCAAAACCATGAAAAGGCTTACCACTATGAACGTTCCTGCAAACCCCCACTCTTCGCCAACGGTACAAAAAATAAAATCGGTGCTTTGCTCGGGCACAAAGTTAAATTTGGTCTGGGTGCCGTTTAAAAATCCTTTTCCCCACATACCACCTGACCCGATGGCAATTTTACTCTGGTTCACATTATACCCTGCGCCCTGAGGATCGGATTCAATTCCGAGCAGTTCGTTAATACGCGCCTGCTGGTAGGGCTCGAGCATCTCGTTAAATGCATAGTCAACCGAAATTGATAGCAACACCGAACCGATAAAAATTAATGCAATAAACGCGTAATTCTTCAACCTTTTCAACAAGCTGTAAAACAGCACAACTCCCCCGGACAGCAGTGAGGTGCCTTCCAGTACCTGTTCGCCTGTAAATTCTGAACCAAAAAGAAAATTGATACCTGCCAGCAAAAAGAAACTGACAATAAAAATTCCTGCCACTACAAAAAATTGTTTAATAGAAGGATTTAATGCCAGGAAAATGACAAGCGCCAAAGCCGCCAGTAATCCGAACAAAACAACACCTTCCAGTACCAGCGAAAACACAAACAACAGCGCAATCCAAATGCCAAAAAAGAGGAAAATTCCTGAAAGTCCTTCCCGGTAGAGCACTAAAATGAACGCAAAATAGACCATGGCAGATCCGGTATCGTTCTGCAATAAAATAAGAGCAGCCGGCAAAAACACAATCAAGCCAATTATAACGAACGATTTAAACCGCTTCAGTTTAAATCCGAAAGAACTCATATATTTTGCCAGGGCCAGGGCCGTGGCAAATTTCCCGAACTCGGCAGGTTGTATGCTGAACCCGCCGATGGTGAACCACGATTTGGACGCGTTAATTTCGGTCCCGACAAACAACACCAGAATCAACAATAAAATGATAACCCCGTAAATAATATAAGAAAAGAATACATAAAAATCGGTTTCTACGATGAGAATAACAAATGCCAGTGTCAGGGCAGCTGCAATCCAAATCAACTGCTTCCCGTAGCGTTGCGAAACATCCAATATGTTCTGGTGTTCAGTATCGTAAACCGAGGAATAGATATTTATCCAGCCCAGAAAAACCAGTACCAGGTACAGAAAAACGGTAAGCCAGTCGATGTTTGTCCAAACACTGTTTCTTCTCGGCATATTACTTGGGTTGATTTGGATTTAACAAATTCGCTTCAATCATGCGGGTTTCCACCCATTTGCGGTTATCTGCAATTGTATCGTTCAAATACTTTTCTACCAACAGACTGGCAATTGGCGCTGCATAGCGCGTGCCCCAAACTCCGTTTTCAACATAAACCGATATGGCTATTTGCGGATTTTCACGGGGGGCAAAAGCCATAAACACGGAGTGATCGGAGCCGTGCGGATTTTCAGCAGTTCCTGTTTTTCCGCACATGGCAATTCCCGGGATACGCGACAAATAAGCAGTATTGGTTTGTTCAACTGCCTGCTGCATGCCTTCAATTACGGGTTTAAAATGTTCTTCAGCAATGCCCACTTCAATTTTTGTTTTCAATTCCCTGTCCAGGCTTCCATCTTCAATCTCTTTTACAACATGCGGCGGATAGTAAAATCCACGGTTGGCCACAGCTGAACAGTAATTGGCCAGCTGAAGTGGTGTCACGCCCAGTTCACCCTGGCCAATGGCAAGCGAACGGACAGTCATTGCATTCCAATGACCTGCACCATAAATCCCGTTATAATACTCTTCATCGGGAAGGCTGCCTTTCAGCTCGGTAGGTAAATCAATTCCCAGCTTTTTACCGATACCAAAACTGAGCACATGGTCGCGCCAAATATTGTAACCTTCCGCCGAGGTTTCAGCACTGTACAAAATGGAACGAAAAGTATTCCACAAAAAGGGGTTGCACGATTCGCGGATTGCTTCAACCACATCGTTGGGGGACCCATGATTGTGGGTACACCGAATTGGCACAGTAGCAGGACCATAACAGGGGAAAAGCGTGCGTGTGGTTATGGTTTGCTCTTCCAACCCCACTAAAACATTCAAAACTTTAAATGTTGAACCCGGGGGATATTCGGCCATCAGCGCGCGGTTAAAAAGCGGTTTCAGGGTGTCGGTGAGCAGCATGGCATAATTTTCGCCTCTTACCCGCCCAACCAGCAGCCCGGGATCGTAAGCAGGGGCACTTGCCAGCACAAGTATTTCACCGGTTGAAGGTTCAATGGCAACTACACTTCCCCTTTTGTTCTGCAGTAATTTTTCGGCATAAAGCTGTAGTTCAATATCGAGCGAGGTGGTTAAGTTCTTCCCAATCTGGGCCGGCTCATCCTGCACCCCTTCGAGAAAACTACCCTGAATCCGGTTGTGCACATCAACCAGGTATTTTTTTATCCCCTTGGTTCCACGCAGCCACTTCTCATACGTTTTTTCAATACCACTCTGCCCAATATAGTCGCCCATGCTGTAGTAGTTGTCATTCTCAATGTTATCAGCTGTAACCTCACCCACATAACCGAGCACATGGGCTGCCGAAGGATAGCTGTATTCACGCAGGGTTCTCAACTGTGTGTGAAACCCCTTAAACCTGAAGATACGTTCCTGTAAAACAGCATAATTCTCAGGGGATATCTGTTTAATTAATATCGATGGTTTGTAAAGCGAATATTCCCTTGCTTCCGCAATTTTTCTTTCCATCTCTTCTTTTTCAATTTCAAGAAGATTGCAAAGGTACAGGGTATCGAACTCTTCTACTTCGCGGGGAGTAATCATAAGGTCGTAGGCCGGTTTGTTGTGCACAAGTAATTTTCCGTTGCGGTCGTACATTAAACCACGGGCAGGATATTGCACCACGTTACGCAACACGTTGTTTGTAGCATAAACCTTATAGGTTGGATCGAGCACCTGCAAACGAAATAGCCTGGCACCGTAAATCAACCCGGTAAGTAAAAAAATGGCTATAATTACATAGCTGCGTTTTGAGAAACTGTTCACCCTAACCTACTCCCTAAAAATTAAAAACTGACTTAAAACTATAACAAAAATCGATAACAACGAACTCAACACTACACGCAACAGCGTACTAAAAAATTGTGTGAAACTAAAAATTTCAAGGTAAAAAAGTATAAAATGATGAAAAAACACCATTACCGCTGAATAATATAAAAACCATGAAAACTTATTTTGTTTCAGCCCGGGATAATCATTTATTTCTTCTTCACGGTCGGAGATGGAGCGAATAACAAATGGACGTATATAAGCAATAAAAACAGTTGCAGCCGCATGCAATCCCAGGCTGTTTGAAAAAATATCGATAGTTAACCCAATTAAAAATCCTGACAGTAAAACGATATAACGCGGTGCACTCAGGGGCAACAGCATAACAAACAGAATATACATGTAGGGATTAAGATAACCACTGATTTGCATCTGGTTTAAAAACAGCACCTGTATTAAAACAAGCACCACAAAAATTACTGCATATTTAATTAGCCATCGGATCATCCCTGATTATATTTTCAAGTTCTTTTATTTCAGGCTTATCCTGGTTTTCAATCACTTCTACATACGACAATGACTTAAAATCGGTTGAAAGCTGCACACTAATATCATAATAATTTTCGCCGTCGGGCCGCGAAAAATCCTGAATGGTACCAATCATTACTCCTTCCGGGAAAATGGTAGAGTATCCACTTGTAATGATGCTGTCACCGGGCGAAATGTCAACATGCAGTGGAATTTCTGTTAAGTTGGCCGTCCTGTAATCGTAGCCCCTCCATATTAACGAACCATAATTTCCACTTTTTTTGTGCATGGCAGAAATACTCCACCGGCTGTTCAAAACTGACAGACCAACAGCATACGAATCGGAAACATGCGTAACAACACCCACAATTCCTTTGCCGGTAACCACTCCCTGATCCTGTTTTATGCCATCATTTCTGCCCTTGTTCAGTGTGAAATAATTGAATGGTTTGTTTACTGAGTTATTAATTATTTTTGCCGAAATAAAGCGATAAGTTGAATCAGTACTCTCCAGGTTTACAACCAGCGAATCGTTTACAACCGGTACGCCGGTCATGTTCTCCACCCGCGAACGCAACCATGCATTTTCTTCCGAAAGCTCTTTGTTGATGCGGTTCAGGTGAAAATAATCGACTACGGAATTGTAGGCTTGGTAAATATTTCCGGTTATGCGATTGGAAGAATTCAGGTATTTTGATTTTTGGTAGCTGTTATGATTGAAAACCAGCGCGAGTGATGCCCCTTCCAGCAGAAGAAACAGCACAAATGCGTAGTTCTTCAATAAATACCTGAGCAAACTCCTCATACTCTATAATGTGTACCGATATTAAACACGAACAAAATTTTGTAAATCAATAATTTCCTGAAGTAAAATAAAAACAGTTTCCCGGGCACTACCTGAGCAGGAACGAAAAATTATCCACATTTTTCAATGCAATTCCGGTTCCTCGTACCACGGCCCTGAGCGGGTCTTCGGCCACGTGAAAGGGAATACCGATTTTATCACTCAGTCGTTTATCGAGCCCTTTCAGCAGCGCGCCGCCACCAGCCAGCCAAATACCTTTAGCCACAATATCGGCATACAATTCGGGCGGGGTTTGTTCCAGGGCGCTCAGCACTGCCGTTTCAATTTTCGAAATCGATTTTTCAAGGCAGTGGGCAATTTCCTGGTACGAAACCGGCACTTCAATGGGCAGTGCAGTCATCTGGTTCGGGCCCTGAACGATATAATCCGACGGGGGATCTTTCAGCTGTGACAAAGCTGAACCCACATGAATTTTAATCTCTTCCGCCGTACGTTCGCCAATTTTAATATTGTGCTGATGGCGCATGTACTCCATGATGTCTGAAGTAAGATCGTCGCCGGCAATGCGGATGGATTTGTTGGTTACTATTCCACCCAGCGAAATCACAGCAATTTCAGTGGTTCCACCGCCAATGTCAACCACCATGTTTCCCTCTGGTGCCTCAACATCCAGCCCAATTCCAATGGCTGCTGCCAGCGGTTCGTATATCATGTAAACCTCCCGGCCACCGGCATGTTCTGCCGAGTCGCGCACCGCACGCACTTCCACCTCGGTACTGCCTGAAGGGATACAAACCACCATTTTCAGTGCGGGAGAGAACATTCGCGATTTGGGGTTAATCATTTTGATCATCCCCCTAATCATCTGTTCCGCCGCGTTGAAATCGGCAATCACGCCATCGCGCAGCGGGCGGATTGTTTTCAGGTTGGCGTGGGTTTTGCCCTGCATTTGCCTGGCTTTTTCGCCAATGGCTACCATTTTTTCCGTTTTTAAATCGATGGCTACAATCGATGGTTCATCCACAACAATTTTATCGTTATGAATGATTATGGTGTTGGCCGTTCCAAGGTCAATGGCAATTTCCTGTGTTAAAAAAGAAAATAATCCCATGTTTTGTTAACTAATTAAAATCAATGTTTAAAGTGCCGCCTTCCGGTAAATACCATGGCGATATCGAACTCGTTGCAGGCATCGATAACTTCCTGATCGCGGATACTACCACCGGGCTGAACAATGTATTTCACCCCGTATTCATTGGCCGCTTCAATATTGTCGCGGAACGGGAAAAACGCATCGGAAATCAGTACCGAATTTGCAATATCCACTCCTTCTTTCATTTCAAAGCGGGGCATTGTAAGGTGCCGCAGGCTGTCGAGCCTGTTGGGCTGCCCCATTCCGGCACCCGTGAGCCAAAACGAACCATTTTTATTTTCGGTAACAACGGCAATTGCATTACTTTTCAGGTGTTTGCAGGCTACTGTGCCAAATTTTGAAAGGTTCATTTTTGCCTTATCGAATTGTTTGTTTGTCACGTTTTCAAATTGGCTGTCCACTCCTTCATCTTCATCCTGTAGCAGCATTCCGCCGCTAATTGAACGGTAAAGTTTTTCATTTGTTGTTTCGGGTTTTACCGGGGTAACCAACAGGCGTAAATTTTTCTTTTTGCTGAAAACTTGCTGTGCTTCTTCGGTAAATTCCGGGGCAATAATAATTTCCACAAATTTTTTCCTGAACCACTCTGCCACTTCTTTGGTAACCATATCAGTAAAGCAGATTATGCTCCCGAACGCGCTGATTGGATCGCCTGCCCAGGCCAGTTCGAGCGACTCAAGAATGTTACCGGTTACTGCCAGCCCGCACGGATTAAGGTGTTTTACCACCGAAACCGCCACTTTGTTGTCAAGATGAGTTACTGCATGAAACGCATCGCTGGCGGATTTCCAAGATGCATCGGCATCGAGCATATTATTGTACGAAAGCGCTTTGCCCTGCAAAACTTCTGCGTCGGCCAGCGATATTTCTCCCGGCGAATTTTTAAATTTGAAAAATGTGGCTTTCTGGTGCGGGTTTTCGCCGTAGCGAAGCACTTTCCCGTTGTTCAGGCTGATACGTTCAGCAGCACTTTCTTCATCATTGTTGAAATAACTAAAAATGGCCGCATCGTAATGCGAAGAAACGGCAAATGCCTTTCCGGCAAACCATTTCCGGTCATCCACCGTCGATTCGCCCTCTTTTTCGTTCAGCAAATCCAGCAGGTGTCCATATTCATTCTGGGAAGGAACAATCACCAAATCCTTGAAATTTTTGGCAGCAGCTCGTATGAGCGAAATGCCGCCGATATCAATTTTCTCAATAATATCCTGTTCACCTGCGCCGGATGCAACCGTATCTTCAAAGGGATACAAATCGACAATCACCAGGTCAATTTCAGGAATTTCAAATTCGGTTAACTGGCTGACATCGCCCTGATTATCGCGGCGCGACAAAATGCCGCCAAAAATTTTCGGGTGCAATGTTTTTACACGGCCTCCTAAAATTGACGGATAACCGGTGAGGCTTTCAACTGATGTAACTTCAACTCCCAGCGACTCAATAAATGTTTTTGTTCCGCCGGTACTGATTATTTTTACATTTAATTCATTCAGCTTTTGAATGATCCCATCCAGATTTTTTTTGTGATAAACCGAAACAAGGGCGGTCTTAATTTTTTTATTATCAGCCATTTACTCCTTTTTTGAAATTTGATTGCAAAGATAGAAAAATCAATTCACATCCTGCTATAAAACAGTAAGTTTACACTATATTTTTATTGTTCCCGAAAGTCGGTTTATCCACCTTTTAAAAATGAATAAATCTAACATCCTCAAAATAAATCAGGTTTCCGCTTTAACCCGGATTATTCACAAATAATCCTCCCGAAGCCTCGGGACAACTTCATCTAAGTCGGGATTAACCTGAACTTTATTCATATTTTTAAAATTTATGAATAGTTCAGGTTAAAAAGAGACTTATTAAAATAGTAAGATTCCAAACAGTTTCAAAATCCGCTTGTAATCATTAAGAAAAATTAACACTAATAAGCTGTAATGAGAAGTTCATGCTTCAGCTAAAAATTTATTAGCAGGCGAACGGAACAATTAATATCTTTATAAAAAAAGTAGAACAATGCTTTTGGCACGGCTCATTTTCGAAAGTTTTTCATTTGCCTTTAATTCTTTGAAGGTAAATAAACTGCGCACGTTGCTTTCGTTGCTGGGTATTACCATTGGTATTTTTGCCATCATTTCGGTTTTCACGGTCATCGATTCGCTCGAAAGCTATATTCGCGACAGCCTCAATTCACTGGGCAGCAACATGGTTTACATTCAGAAATGGCCGTGGGCGCCTCCCGAGGGCGAGGTGGAATATCCGTGGTGGAAATACCAAAACCGTCCGGTTCCGAAAATCGAGGAATCGGAAGAAATTATGCGCCGAAGTTCTTCATTTCAGCATGCTGCTTTTTTTTACGGCTTTAACCGCACCATACAGTCGGGGAGCAATCAAATCGACAATGTTACCGTGATGGCCACCACACACGATTTATTCGACATCTGGAACCTGAAAATTACCCGCGGGCGCTATTTTACTGAAAATGAAATGAATTCCGGTGCCCCCGTGGCACTGATAGGTGCCGAAATTGCCGACAAACTTTTTCCTGACCTGGAGCCGATTGGCCAATTTATAAAAATCCAGGGGTTCAGGTTTCAAATTATCGGCCTTTACGAGCGCACGGGCCAGGATATGTTTGGCACCAGCATGGACAATTACATCCACATTTCCGCCCTGAAATCGTTTTACATGGTTGATATACGAAACAGCGATGCCGGGCAAACCATTTGCGTAAAAGCAAAACCCAACGTTGGTCCGGGACAGTTTTTGGCCGAGCTGGAAGGTGTGATGCGCTCCATCAGGCGGCTGAAACCACGCGAAGAAAACAATTTTGCCCTGAACGAAGTGAGCCTCATTTCCAACCAGTTCGACCAGTTTTTTGCCGTTTTCAACATGGCCGGCTGGATAATCGGCGGTTTCTCTATTATTGTTGGAGGATTCGGGATTGCCAACATTATGTTCGTTTCGGTAAAAGAACGCACCAAAATTATCGGCATTGAAAAATCGCTGGGCGCCAAAAAATATTTCATCTTGTTCGAATTTATTTTCGAGGCAATTGTCCTTTCTGTAATCGGAGGCATCGTAGGGTTGCTCCTTATTTTCGTCGGAACGCTGGTGGTAAGTTACGCCACCGATTTCACCATTACCCTTACAGCGGCAAATATTATCCGGGGGCTTTTAATTTCAAGTGTAATCGGCTTTGTTGCCGGGCTGATGCCGGCACGGACAGCTTCAAGGTTAAATCCCGTGGAGGCGATGAATACGGTGTGATTTTCTTTATATCAACTCAAAAAACATTTTCCCGATACCGAGGTAAATAAACAACCCTATAATGTCGTTCATGGTGGTGATAAACGGGCCGGTGGCGAGTGCCGGGTCAATTTTTAACCGGTGCAGCAGCATGGGGATAAACGTACCGAAAACAGAAGCAAAAATAATTACGATGAAAAGTGATATCGACACTGAAAATGTCAGGTTCATGTTTCCCTGGCTAATATAGTTGTAAAAAAATATCAGGATGGCAAAGATTGTTGCCGTGGCCAATGCAACCAGCACTTCTTTTAGCAAACGCTTCCAGGTCGATTCGATTTCTTTTACCCCGCTGGCAATGCTTTGTACCACAATGGAAGAAGATTGCACTCCCACATTTCCCGCCATAGCGGCAATCAGCGGGATAAAAAAGGCCAGCTCGGTAACCTGCTTCAGCTCGCTCTCGTGCGAGCCCAAAACAAGCGCCCCCATAATACCTCCCAGCAGCCCGATAAGCAGCCACGGGAAACGGGCACGCAACAGCTGCCACACTTTGTCGCCAGGCTCCACGTCGCCGGTAATACCCGAAACCATCTGGTAGTCGCGTTCGGCTTCTTCGCGCACAAAGTCAATCACGTCGTCGAAGGTAATCCGGCCTTTTAGCCGGCCAATGTCATCAACAACCGGGATGGCAACCAGGTCGTACTTGTCCATCAGTTCGGCTACTTCCTCCTGACGGGCTCCTGTACTTACGCTTATGACATCGGGATTGTAAATATTCGATATTTTCGTGCTGGTGGAGTTCAAAATCAGCTTCTTCAGCGATAATACGCCTTTTAGTTTATCATTGTTATCGGTAACATAAATGTAATAGATTTCATCCACCTCTTCTGCCTGCCGACTGATTTCCTTCAGGCAGGTGGCCACGGTCCAGTTTTCGTTGACCGACACCAGCTCCACGGCCATTATACCACCGGCCGAATCTTCCTCGTATTCCAACAAATCGACAATATCGCCGGCCTGTTCGGTATCCTCCATCTCCATGAGCACCTCTTTCTTGAGATCCTCGTCGAGGTCGGCCATAATGTCGGCAGCGTCGTCGGAGTCCATGTACTCGATAAACTTACTGGCAATCAATTCCGGAGGCAGCTCTTTCAAAAACCGTTTCCGGTCCTGTTCCGGGATTTCGATAAGCACATCCGATGCTTTTTCACCACCGAGCAGCAGGTAAACATACCGGGCTTCCTCCATGGTTAATTCGTTCATTATTTCTGCAATATCGGCCGGATGGAGCGGTTCCATCCATGCTTTTATCTCCGAGTTGCTCCCGGCTTCAATTAGCTCTTTCAGCTTATCGATATATTCTCGTGTAATTTCTACATCCATACTCCGTTTTTTTTAAGGTTTTTCAATATATCCCGTCAATTCAATAAAATCGTCAACTGTGAGCTGCTCGGGCCTTTGTGCAGCGAACTTTTCAGGCAAGTTTTGGCTCCGGTTTCCCAGGGAATTCCGGAGCATCTTTCGTCGCTGGTTAAAGGCAGTTTTCACAATTTCGAAGAACAGCTTTTCGTTGCAGGGCAATACTTTTACATCATTACGTCTGAGCCGTAAAACGGCCGATTTTACTTTCGGGGGAGGGACAAAAACCTGTTCGGGAACGGTAAATAAATAGTCGATATCGTACCAGGCCTGCAGCAAAACGCTCAAAATTCCGTATGTTTTATTCCCCGGTTTCGACGAAATCCTTTCGGCAACTTCTTTCTGAACCATGCCCACCACCTGCGGTACCCGGTTGCGCATCTCCAGGATACGAAAAAATATCTGCGATGAAATATTGTAAGGGAAATTGCCGATTATGTTGAATAGTTCAGGAAGACAGGCCGGGTTCCATTTTAAAAAATTTTCGGAATAAATCCGGTTTTCGAGTTCGGGAAAATGGAGTTTGAGGTATTCTACCGATTCATTATCAATCTCAACAAGATGAACATTCAGCCCGGGCCGCTGAACCAAAAAGCGGGTGAGCACCCCCATTCCAGGCCCAATTTCCAAAACATCCGGAACGGAGCCCCCAAGGCTGTCAACAATTTTACGGGCAATATTCTGATCCCTTAAAAAATGCTGACCAAGGTTCTTTTTGGGACGGACCACCATATTCATCACTTTCCTGATCGTTCATTTCATTTACCTGTTTAATCAAACAAATTTATATTTTTGTCAGCTACTGAGTAACTGAAACTGCCACTTATTTTTAGTTTTTAAACCAAACGTAAGTTAGAAAATTAAAAGTCAGGGCAATACAAAATTTTAAATTTTTTGGGTTTGAAAAAGACAATTTCAAAAATTATAAAGTTCATTGCCTTTCTCGCTATTGGCTTGTTTTTATTCTGGCTCATTTATAAAGACCACGACATTGACCGGATAAAATCGGTACTGAAAAATGATGTCAATTATTCATGGATTATTATTTCGCTTGTAATTGGGTTGATCAGCCATGTAAGCCGCACGCTACGCTGGGGCCTCATGATTAAACCCATCAGCCACAAACCGGGTTTTATCAATACTTTTCTGGCCGTGATGATTGGCTACCTCATGAATTTGGTACTCCCGCGCATGGGCGAAATATCGCGGTGCGGGGTACTTTCGCGGTACGAGAAAATTCCGTTCACAAAACTGCTGGGCACCGTGGTGGCCGAACGGGCTGTGGATATGGTTTCGTTGCTCCTGCTGCTGGCTATTGTTATTTTCGCGCAGTTTGGCCAAATGCTCGATTTCCTGCACAGCAACCCGGGAATTGAATCGAGGTTGCAGTCAGTTTTTTACTCTCCTTTTCTGATTGCCGGGCTGATTGCTTTAATTATCGTTATTTATGTTTTCAGAAGAACACTGAAAAATACGCTCATTTACCGGAAGATTACCGAGGTACTGGAAAGCCTCAAAGAAGGTTTTGTTTCCATCCGATTGATAGAAAAAAAAGGTTGGTTCTTTTTTCACTCGTTTCTTATCTGGTTTCTTTATTACCTGATGCTTTACGTGGTATTTTTCGCATTCGACTTCACCCGCGACCTTAACCCGCTGGCCGGATTAACTACATTTGTGCTGGCAAGTTTTGGCATGGTTGCCCCGGTGCAGGGTGGCATTGGTGCCTGGCATTTCATGGCTAAAGAAGCCCTGGCGCTTTACGGGGTAGCCAATGAAAATGGAATTATATTTGCCTTTGTGGCCCACACCTCAATGAATGGGATGATAATTGTGGTTGGTATAATTTCCATGCTGGTACTTCCGTTTATCAACCGGAGGAAGATGGAAAAAATTAAAAATACCCGGGCAACAGCCGGCAAAAATTCGTAATTATTCACGCATGAATACTGAGCTTTTTATTTCGCGCAGGTTATTTTTCGAAAAGAGCAGCAAAAAGCTCTTGTCGCGGAATATAATCAAAATTGCACTGGTGGGAATAGCACTCGGACTGGCTGTTATGATTATTTCCGTGGCCGTGGTTACCGGTTTCAAAAACGAAATCAGGGAAAAAGTGATTGGCTTCGGCTCCCACATCCAGGTTATCAATTTCGATTCAAACAACTCTTACGAAACCAAGCCCGTTTCACGAAAACAATCTTTTTTGAGTGGCCTCAATGAACTCGACGGGGTAAAAGCAGTGCAGGTTTTTGCCACCAAACCGGGCATGATTAAAACCGACGATTACATTCAGGGTATTGTTTTTAAGGGTGTTGATGATGCATACGACTGGGATTTTTTCAGCAACAACCTGGTGGAAGGCCGCCTGCCTGAACTAAACGATTCAGCGCGCTCAAACGAAATACTTATTTCAAAACAAGTTGCTGACCTGCTCCAACTTAACATATCCGACAAAGTGGTGCTCTATTTCATTAATGAAGATGAAAGCACCCCGCGAATGCTTCAGCTCGACATCAGCGGTTTTTACCAAACCAGCCTCGAAGAATTCGATAACCTTTTTGTAATTGGCGACCTGCAACAGGTACAACGGCTGAACAACTGGCGAAGCGACCAAATCAGCGGTTTTGAGGTGGTGATAAACGACTTTGCCCGCATTGACGAAATCGAACAGGACGTACGCAACACGGTGCTCGATTACAGTCGCGAAAACGAAGCTTTTTTACGAACGACCAACATCACCCGCGAGTACCCGCAAATTTTCGACTGGCTCAACATCCTCGACATGAACGTTTGGGTCATACTGATTTTAATGGCGCTGGTGGCCGGTTTCAACATGATCTCCGGGTTGCTGGTGCTCATCCTGGAGCGCAGCAAAATGATTGGCGTGCTGAAAGCCCTCGGAAGCCCCAACTGGAGTATCCGGAAAGTTTTCCTTTACCTTTCGGTTTTCTTAACATCGCGCGGAATGCTGTGGGGAAACATTATCGGTGTGGCTTTCATCGTAATTCAGAAAACCTTTGAAGTTTTCAAACTCAATCCAACCACTTACTATGTAGATATGGTGCCGGTAAATTTTTCCATTATTCACCTATTATTGCTGAACGCCGGAACAGTTGTGGCTACATTTTTAATGCTGATTGTGCCCAGCTACCTGGTGAGCAAAATTTCGCCCGACAAAACTATCCGGTTCGATTGATTGTTGACGGAAACAACTATGACATTTACAGCAGAAGACATAAAAAAAGCACTTTCGGGAAACCTGCGGGGAATGGAGTCGCACCAAAAAATGATGCCGCCCAACCGGAAAATGCGTGCTGCCGGTAACGACAAAAAACGGTTGAAACCCAGCAGCGTTTTGCTTTTACTCTATGCTGAAAAAAATGAACTGTTTACCTGCCTGATTAAACGCCCGCCCACCATGACGCATCATGCGGGTCAGGTGGCACTGCCCGGAGGGAGAATTGAACCGGGCGAAACCGCCATTGAAACCGCCCGGCGTGAAACCTGGGAAGAGATTGGCATTGGGTCGGAAAAAATTGAAATCCTCGGTTCGTTATCCGAGCTTTTTGTTGACGTAAGCGGCTTTATCATCCGTCCGTTTGTGGGCTGGGTAACCGGACCGCCCCTGTTTAAAATCAATAAAGCCGAAGTGGAAAAAACACTCCTTTTCCCGCTTTTAAAATATAAAGACAACCTGGAAGAAACCGAACTGGAAACCGCTTCGGGAATTTTAAAAGTGCCCTGTTTCCGTTTCGAAAGCGAGATAATATGGGGTGCCACCGCCATGATTTTAGCGGAGTTTTATGATGTGATGGCAGAATTGTAGCAAATCACAATCGTGCCACGCTGCAAAAGAACAAACGTCCGTTTATCCTGCCGGCAAAACATTATCTGTTCAAAAACACACAAACTAATTCTTTCTCTTACTCATTCAAAATCAGAGACTTCAAAAAAAAAAAAAAAAAAAAAAACGGAAACAAATTAATAAAATTACTTGCTTTATACTGCTTTTTTACAGAACTTGTATATCATTAATCAAGCCCCTGCATTCTCCAAAAATGCAGGCCGCCAAAACGTTCCAAAATGAAATCTTTACAAAAAAAACTCACGAGGCTGATTTAAAAGCCTCCCCGGAATTCCCCACCCGGGGAGGCAAAAAGTATTCGTCTGTCAACAAAGGGGAATCCTTTCATGAATTATACAAAACTACACATTTAAAAATCAAAAATTAATAGGATGAAAAATTATATAATATTTTTAATCAGTTCTCTAATACTATTTTCAACGAACCTTTCTGCTCAATTAAAAGTTGAAAGTACAGGCAAAGTAAAAATAGGAAATGGAAGTTTACGCCTTGAGAGCAGCTCTTCCGACTGGGGCTATATTTTCATGGATAATTCCCATGACAAAGGCTTGCGATTTTCCTCTTCCGGGAAAATGTACCTTTATAATTCCGTGGATGCCTCTTTTGTGACTGCGACCACCAGTACTTCTCAAAGAAATTTAGTGGTAATGAACCCAAGTGGGTACTATAAATTTTGGGTTAAGGGGGATGGAAGTATTTATTCGGTAAACCAGTATATAACCTCTGACAGTACTAAAAAAGAAAATGTTTCTTTAATTACTAATGCCATTGATAAAATAAAACAAATAAAAGGCATCACCTATAATTTAAAACCCGACAGCGAAAATGGAACAACAGCCTTAAAAGAAGAGGTAACCCGGGAAGAATACAGGGATATTCCTGAAAGCACAACTAAAAAGGAAAGAAGTGCAGGCGTTTTTGCACAGGATGTTGAAAAAGTTTTGCCCGAAGCCGTAAGGACACTGGAAGATGGTTCCAAATCAGTTTCGTACAATGATTTGGTGGCATTGTTAATTGAAGCGGTAAAAGAACAACAGCAAGTGATTGAAGCACAAAACCAGAAAATTGCTGAAATTGAAGAAAACTGTTGTAACCAAACCGAAAGCTTAAAAAGCGGTTCAGTTAAAAGTTCTGAAACCGATTCGGAAGTAAACGTGGCAAAACTTTACCAAAACGCGCCCAATCCATTCAGTGAAAAAACTGAAATTAAATGTTTTATTCCGAATTATTCTTCAACATCAAAAGTGTATGTATTTAACATGCAGGGAATTCAAATGGCAGAATTTCCAATCAACGGAACCGGGAACCGGATTATTAACATTAAGGGCAACCGCTTTAAGCCAGGCATATACCTCTACTCGCTTGTGGTAGACGGCAAAGAAATTGATACGAAAAGGATGATATTAACTAAATAGTAAAAACTGAATAATATGAAATTTGTAATTATATTAATTGCTTATGTGCTTTTGCTAAAGATCAATGCCCAAGAAAATAACATTTCAGAACATGAAATAACGAATAAGTTGTCTTTTTTGAAACAAAACAGCAAAAACAGGGAAATCATTTATAAAAGAAAGATGTTTTATGATTATACAGATGTAAAAAACATTGATCCTGTTAAGATTAAAAAGGATTCCTTGAGGCATTTTCTTGTAGACCATGGCTTTTATGACTATAATTTTGAGTATTTCCAGTTCAACCTTAAAAATTTGGAAGAATTAAATGAGTTGTATATAAAGGAAAAACATCCGGAATTAAATAAATTATTATCAGATACATTGTACAACAAAGTCACTTTTCATTATAGGACAAAAGACGGTAATTTGATTATTGATGTAGTTATATCAAAAAGCTTTATTGAATTTGATGACAAGAAAACTATAAATGGTGCAATAGGTGTAGGTTATTATAAAGAAGAATTAATCTATAAAGGAACAAGTAAGGTGAAGAATATTTTTTATGTAAAGAGCAACGAATATTCAGATATTTATAAAAAAGGGAGTATTCCAAAACAATCAATTAATTTGAATGATAATAACAAGTTTAGTATAACAGTTGATGTTAGTTCTCATAAAAACATATATACTGCTATTATAGACAGAGAAGGACACATCCTTTCCTTAATTAAAATGTATTAAAATTCCATAAAAAAAGAAGAAGATACAGATTATAATATTAATTCTAAAAAGCTTTGACACACTGTCTTAAAATTATTCAAACTTTAAATTGAACTATTATGGCGGAGCATCAGCGGAAATAGATGGTACCTCTGATATAGTAGATGTTGCCGTCCCATCCGGTACTACTCTTACTGCGTTTGATGTTATAGTATATCATCCTAATACTTATTACTCATCAGGACAAAATATCCAAATTGTCAATAACATTGAAATTTATTCAACGAGCAATAATTTTGATGTCACTGAGAATTATGATGCCTATGGGAATGCATACACAGAACTTTCTTTGAACGCAAATCAAACTTCCGATTTTTTAGTTCAGCAATTTTATGACGCAGAAACAGAGGCTGTACTGGCCTCAGGTTTTGCATCATCTGCACCATTCCCAACCAATATTACATCGGAATATACGATGGCAACATCAAATATTCAATCAAATGATCCTGATATTGCGAATAAGGCTGCCTCACTTACGTCAGGCTGCACAAAAATGCAGGAAGCCGTTGAAAAGATAGCCCAGTGGGTCATTGGTTCATTAACTTATGCGGAAAGTACAAATAATAATGAAGATATGGATGCTTCAAGTGTATTTTACAGAAAAACTGGCAATTGTGCCGGATATACAAATTTGATTATCGCACTACTCAGGAGTGTCGATATTCCTGCAAGATTTGTTTCCGGTACTCAACTATATTATCCTTATACTATGCCTTTCCCAATTGCAGATCCACCTTATTTTACAACGGGAAGTTCTTCAGGACTTCATGCTATTTATGAGATTGAATATCCGGATAAAGGCTGGGTGATGGCAGATCCTCAGAGAACTTTAAATTTCATGTCAACACATTTCGTAAGACACCAGCATGGGCCGGATGATTGTGACGAATTAGCTACTTTTAGTGGTCAGTATTCTGGTTCGACACCCCCAACAATTTATCCTAAAGAAATGTGTGGCACAATTACTGATTTTGATAATAACTATGAATATAATAGTTATTCAATGTTTTCAACGGTAAACCCAGATAAGACATTAATTGCTGTAGCTCCTGAAATTTCTACTGGTATATATGATAAGGTAGAGATTACTAATGCAATGAATGAATTTAAAACAGGTGAAAGTATTACTTACCAGGCAACATTCACCTCTGGTGATGGCACTACCTATCCAGTAAATTGGAGTTGGGAAATCCTATTATATCATACCAGCGGTGCTTACTCCCTCTGCAGTGAGAGTAATGGAAGTAACCTCTGGGGGACTACCACAAATCCGGTATTACCATCTTATAACTGGCTAATTGATCCTTCGGGTAATATTTCCGGAGAGGTAATTGTTACTGTAGATATTAACGATGGTGATTTTAAAACTGCAAAGCTACCTGTAAGTGTTGAGGAGTGCGATGAGCTGTACCTTTTAAACAAAACTTACACTTCCAATACAACAAAACAGGGATGTTATGTAACGTTGGAAAATGTAAATGTTCAGAATAATGCAAAACTTACCATTATTTCTGAAATGGGTGTTACTATTGAAAAGGATTTTACCATGACGACAGGGACACAACTTGAGGTCAATTAAAATGATGATGAAATAAGCCACGCTTGTACAAGCGTGGCTTATTTTCAATCAATTGCATGTGGAAACCTTTTTAGACACATTCTATGCACCGCTACGACTCGGGAATCACATTCAAATAGTGTTGATAATTCCCGGTAACCCGTTGCACGTAATTGTAGGCTTCTTCGCCGCGTGCGTACCCCCAGCGTACCACCGGGTCTTCAAAATATTTAGAGGAAGATTTATTACGCAAATAAAAATCGACATTGCCTTCCCATTTATGCTGGTTTTTCCCGTATTTCCGGGCCAGCCGCTGCGCATCTTTCACATGGCCCAGGCCAATGTTATAGGCAGCCAGCACAAATTTTATCCGCTCGGTGGAATCGGGAATGCTGTTGAGCAGTTGTTCATCGAGCCAGTTGAGCATGAGTATTCCACCGCGGATATTTTCCCGGGGTTCTGTAATATCGGTAACACCAAGCGCAGTTGCCGTGTTGGGCATCAATTGCATCAACCCGTAGGCACCGCCCCACGATTCGGCCTCGGGGTTAAACCGGGATTCTTCATACATAATCGACGAAACCAGCCGCCAGTCCCAGCCATGTTCTGCTGCCAGCTCTTTTACAACAGGATCGTATTCTGAAATTTTCCCTCCGGTAATGCTGTGGTATTCACTATCCATCCGGTGACTCGAGCGGGGACTTCTAAAGTACTTGTTATACAAAACCGCGTGTTTCCTGGTTTTTTTGAATTCTGTAATCCAGTTATCGAGGTACGCTTTCCAGTCGTCAGAAGAATCTTTTCGTATGGCCCAGGCAATGTTCTGCGGAAAACTAATCACCAGCGAAACATCAATATTCGGGTAATAGGTTTTGTTAACCCGGGCCACATCTTCGTCGCAAACGGTATAATCAATTTCGCCTTTCGCCACACGGGCAACCAACTGCTCTACTCCATAAATGGAATCTTCAGCAATTTCAATGGGATACCCTATTTCTTCCGATAAATTTTCAAGTCGCCGGTAATAAGAACTGTTTTTCTGCACGTGTACTTTTTTGCCGGCCAGCTCGAGGGTAGATTTTAAATAGACTGTATTCGAATCGTTTGGATTTGGTTTTCGCTGAACGAGCACCTGCCGGGTTTGTTTGAGCGGGGCAGTAAAATCAACCAGTTCCCTGCGTTTCCGGGTAACCGTAAGGTTTTTGGCAATTATATCGAACCGGCCGTTTTGCAATCCGTCAAACGATTCGGCCAATTCATTGCTTACTGTAATCTGCGGGTTCACACCAAGATCTTCGCACAATTCATGCACCATGTCGTACTGATATCCCATTGGCTTTCCCCTGTAAACAAAGTAGTTGGTTGAATTGTAATCCACTACAATTTTCAACACTCCTGCTTCCTTTATAAGTTCGAGATCAGTTGGTTCTTTTTCTTTCGGCTCCTCCTGTACTTTCTTTCTATCGCGGCCACAACCGCCCATCAGGCTAATAAATAACAGAAGCCCAAATATTTGAATAATTGATTTATATGTACCAGAATACAACATTAGTCGTAAAATGCCCAGGCAACTCCTAACCTGAATGTCATCCGGTTCATAGGGTAATGGGGTGTTGTAAAATATTCTCTGTCGATAAACTCACTCCCAATATTAATCATCTTAAAAAATGCTCTGGTCCTTTTCAACCGCAAATTTACATGGGCATCAATATACGGAAAATTGCCCAGTTTTTTTTCATTTTGAATATGGAAAAATCCGGTTGAAGGGTCGTAAGCATCAGCATAATAATTTGTATTGTAACGGGTGTCGATGCCAATTGATGTAAACATTACTTTTGAGATTACAAAATTATAATTAGCTGAAACAAAAGTAGAAAAATCGGGGAGATGAAGCACATTTTCGTTGGAAGATTTTTGCCACAACAAACGGGTTCTGAAATGGAAGTTATTCAGCGCAAAGTCTTTGTCGGCATGTGCTGCCAGAACCAGCAGCTGCCCTCCAAACTGCGATGGAACACCTGCTGTATCGTTATAAATAAAATTATTGATAAGCGAATAGTTAAATCCAAGTTCCAAATTTCGCCCAGGTGCTTTCAGGCTACCTTTTGCGATCATCCGCTGCTCCATTTTCAGGTTGTTTTTCCACCTGTTATGCTTGGCATAAAATTCTTCCTGAAAATATTCCGGTACCCTGTTTTCTATCTGCCCTGTTATGTTCAACCCGGCCAGCGAATCGCCAAAAAGTTTCAATGGTTTTGAAATGATTCCCGAAAGTTCGGTTTGCCCGCTCCTTCTTCCCAATACATAAATTTTCCCATCAAAGTTCCATTTCCAAAAACTTCCTGTTTGCCTGAAAATACCTCCGCCAACATAAACATTTGAGTTATTAAAATATTTCCGTTGAACCATACTGTCAATTCCCCAGTTTTCAGGTTGTGTTCCAAAAATATGCTCCGGAAAATCAAATGGATATGCAATTTCAACAAACTCCTCAGGCATAGACCTGGAATTCAACTCATTACCCAAATAAACACGTTTCCCAAAACTGGTTTTACTATCTGGGTTTTCATATTGTTTTATCTGCAAAATATTCTCAATTTTTCTGAAACGGATTGAATCTTTTGTATAGTTATCATCGTAAAAAGTTTCCCTGAAAAAAGTGGTAGTATCTTCATCTTCAATAAATTCCTTTTTGTGGTTTTGATACTCAAAAGAATAAAGGAATCCCACCAGCGGCTTAAACTCAGTTACAGGAATAACCTGTTCCGGCTCCCCTTCGGCAGCTTCAATCACCCTCTCCTCCCCGGTTTCAATGTACCTGCCTATACGGTATTCACCGTTTGCAAAAACATAAAAATTGGAAAATATCGATTGAGTTGAAGTCAAATTCACATTCAGCAGATCCGTATCATCACCGCTAAAAATCTGGTCATCCCCATCGAGCCCCCCATTTTCTTTATTCTGAATGCTATTGGTAATAAAACCTCCGTGAATTCGTAATTTATCTTTATTATAGCTTGAGTAGAGGGTGACAAAATTATTTTTGGCATCCTGGTTTTTATACTGGCCAACCGAGCGAGCCTGATCGTAACGGAAAGTAAAATTCCAATAAGGACTTATATTTTGAGTATGCAAAACATTAAATCGCGTCTCATTCTTCCGGGTTCGGTGTTCACTCTGGCTGAAATCGAGTAACGTATAAGGTGTGCGCGTGTTGTAGTATTCAACTCTTTCGGGCGTTAACAAATAAGCATCACGGGTTCTGAGGAAAAAAAAATCGATGTCAGAATTGCGTTTAAAGAAATTGTGATTCAAATACGGAGTTCCGTAATTCCCCACATAGCTTACAGTAATTGCATCTTTATATACCGGGTTATACAGATGATAATTGTCAAGTAATGTATCCAACCTGATTGAATCCCGAAAGGCACCATATCCATCAAGTTTCCACAATTGGATAACTGGCTCAATTTGCTTTTCGCCAGTTTGTGGTGACTTAGATCCTGGAGTTAACTCATTGCGTGGAGTTTGCGCAAATGCAATAACAGGTATAAGGGCTAAAAGTATTGCTACTATTTTTATGAAATTGAATTTGTGCATAGTTTCTGCTAAAGCTGAGACAAAACTAAAAAAAGCAGGGAATTGGTAGTTAAATGTTCGAAACTTTTCACGTAAATTAACAGGTAAATTGTTTTAAACAAAAAGCCCATGCTCAGAAGAACACGGGCTTTGGATAAATCCGGCAGCGGCCTACTCTCCCACTTTTACGCAGTACCATCGGCGCTGGCGGGCTTAACT
>NZ_JBSQIC010000039.1:0-31860 GCF_055108615.1 Tangfeifania sp.
GGCGATGGAGTTTACAAATCGATGGACGGTGGAAAATCGTTCAAAAATATGGGATTGAAAGAGAGCCGCCAGATTGGCGGGATTGTTATCGACCCGCGCAACTCCGATGTAGTTTTTGTGGCTGCTGAAGGCTCGGCATGGGGACCCGGCGGCGACCGCGGTTTGTACAAAACCACCGATGGCGGCGAAACCTGGACGAAAGTACTCGAAATCAGCGAAAATACCGGCGTAAATAACGTAAAAATGCATCCTTCTAACCCCGATATTTTGTACGCCACATCGGAGCAGCGCCGTCGTACGCACTTTACAAAAATTGGTGGCGGACCTGAATCGGCTGTTTACAAATCGACCGATGGCGGTGAGAACTGGCGGAAAATCATGAAAGGGCTTCCAAAGGTTGATATTGGCGGAATGGGAATTGATGTTTCTCCGGTTGACCCCAATGTAGTTTACCTGATTGTGGAAGCTGCTGAAGATAAAGGCGGATTTTTTCGCTCGACCGACAAAGGCGAAAGCTGGGAAAAAATGAGCGATTATCACTCAAGTGGACAATATTACAATGAAATTTACTGTGATCCGAGAGATGTCGACAAAGTATTTTCTGTTGAAACACGGACAGTTTATACCGAAGATGCAGGAAAAACCTGGGATCGAATCAGCACCAGCACACGACATGTTGATGACCACGCACTTTGGATTGACCCTGCCGATACGGATCATTTTATCATTGGCGGCGATGGCGGCATCTACGAAACATGGGATGCCGGTTCTACTTTCGATTTTAAAGAAAACCTGCCTGTCACCCAGTTTTACCGTGTGCATGTGGACAATGAAAAACCGTTTTACAATGTTTACGGCGGAACGCAAGACAACAACACCATGGGCGGCCCCTCGCGCAATTTGACACGCGATGGCGTAATTAACGACGAGTGGTATGTGACCATGGGCGGCGACGGGTTCTTTATTGCTACCGACCCCAATAATCCCGACATTATTTACACCGAATACCAGTACGGAAACCTTTTCCGCTACGACAAAAAAAGCGGCCAAACCGTAAACATCAAACCGCGCGAACGCAAAGGCGAGCTGACCTACAAGTGGAACTGGAATACACCTTTAATTGTAAGTCCGCACAGCCACACACGACTTTACATGGCGGCCAACAAAGTTTTCCGCAGCGACGACCGTGGAAACACATGGGAAGTAATCAGCGATGATCTCACTGCACAGGTCGATCGAAACAGTTTCCCGGTAATGGGCAAATACTGGCCAACAGAAGCAGTGGCAAAAGATGTTTCCACATCGCAGTGGGGAACTATCGTTTCGCTGGCTGAATCGCCTGTAAAAGAAGGCCTGCTTTATGCCGGAACCGACGACGGTGTAATTTCAGTAACCGAAAACGGAGGAGATACCTGGACACAGGTGAAAGAATTCCCCGGAGTGCCGGAATACACTTACGTGAGCGACATTTGGGCCGACCGTTTTGATGAAAACGTGGTTTATGCCACTTTCGACAACCTGAAACGCGACGACTTTACACCGTACGTTTTTAAAAGCACTGACAAAGGACAAAGCTGGGAAAGCATCAGCGGAAACCTGCCCGAAAACGGAACGGCACACACCATCATTCAGGACCATGTCCGTCCGGAACTTCTCTTCGCAGGCACTGAATTTGGGGCTTTCTTTACCATCGATAACGGCGAAAACTGGGTGCAGCTAAAATCAGGAGTTCCGACAATTGCTGTTAGAGACATCGCCATCCAGGAACGCGAAGACGACCTTGTGCTGGCAACTTTTGGCCGCGGATTTTATATTCTCGACAATTACAGCCCATTACGTGAATTATCGCATGAGCTGGCTGAAAAAGAAGCCCACATTTTTAAAATAAAAGACGCGCTGATGTACGTTCACTCTTCAGGAAAAGATAACCAGGGACATACTTATTACAAAGCGCCAAATCCTGAATTTGGAGCTACTTTTACTTATTACCTGAAAGAAGTTCCGAAAACAGAGGAACAACTTCGAAAGGAAAAAGAAAAAGAGCTGTTTGAAAAAGGGGAACCGATTCCGCAACCCACCTGGCGGGAGCTGCAGCTGGAAGAAAAAGCGGAACCATCGCACCTGATTTTCACCATTTACGATGCCGAAGGCAATGTGGTTCGCCAACTTACCCAATCACCATCGAAAGAGATGAATCGTATTAACTGGGATTTGCGCTACTCCATGCCTACCGCAGTGCGGGTAAACAACAGTTTCAATCCTGCATCGGGAGGCAACCGCGGCAACGGAATTCTGGTGCTTCCGGGCAATTATTCGGTAGATATGAAACTCTGGCACGAAGGCGAGATCACCGATTTGGCCGGCCCCGTAGATTTCAATGTAAAAAAACTGAACCTGGCAACATTACCTGCTGAAGATTACAGCGAAAATGTGGAATTCAACGAAAAAGCAGGCATACTGGCCATTGCCATGGTGGGCAGCAACCGCCTCATCGACGAGCTGATTTCGAAAGTGGAACACTTTAAAGAAGCCATTTATTCCACACCCGGTGCCAGCCAGCAACTCATGAACCAGGCACGCGAACTAAGTAAAGAACTGGAAGAGCTGAACTTTAAAATGAACGGCGTTCCGGCCAAAGCAAGTGGCGAAGAAGTACCGCCGGCACAAGTCCCGCTTTACGACCGGCTGGGACATGTTACCCGCGCAACAGCCAGCTCAACCAGCGGGTTAACCACCACCCAAATTAAAGGATACGAAATTCTCGAAGAAGAATTCCCGCCGGTACTGAATGCGCTCCAACGAATTGTTGAGCAGGATATTCCGGACATGGAAGCCGAACTGAACAAAATGAATGCTCCGTGGACACCCGGACGATTACCGGTTTGGAACAAATAAGTTCAAATTTGTTAGTTCTACTTTGAAAAGTTTTTTTGCATAAAAACAGCACCGTCCTTTAGGGCGGTGAAAAGAATAGATTGTCCACTCAAGAAATTTCAATACTTTCTAAAGCACCACCCTAAAGGATGGTGCTGATTGTAAATTCTCAAATTTATCAACGCTGAGCTATACAGGAGAAAGAGCCCGGTTTTGCCGGGCTTTTTTTATGGGGATCCATTTTGATTAACCCGAAGAAAATTTTCCGGGCGTGAATGTTCGGTTGGGGATTCCATAAAGATTTCAATTCTAAAAATTCCACATAATGGAATTTTTTTTCATACCTTTGTATCCATAAAGCCTTTACTAAGATGCATATTATTTCATTCAGAAAATTAAGGAAGTTCTTTGAAAATGAACCAAATGCAAAAATTGCACTCCAGGACTGGTTTAAAAGAACGAAAAAAGCTGAATGGACCAATTTTAATGAAGTAAAGAAAACTTTCAATTCTGTTGATGCAGTTGGGAATTCAAGGTATGTGTTCAATATAAAAGGGAATAATTACCGGTTGGTTCTTAAAATAATGTTCACAATTAAAAGGGTTTACATCAGATGGATTGGCACTCATAAAGATTATGACAATATAAAAAATATTAAAAACATATAAAAAGGATTGAAATGATAACACATAAAGAATATGTAAAAGCAAATTTAGTAGTTGAATCATTAATTGATAAAGTGGATGATTCAACGCCGCATGACAGCGAAAAAATGAAAAAGTTTTTGGCTGCTTCTGATATTGTTGAAGCTTATGAAGAAATTCATTTCCAGGTTGGATTACCCTCACTAAAAGAAGTTATTCGCTTAAGAATGTCGGAAATGAAACTAAAAAATAAAGATTTGGCTTTGCTGCTTGGCACCACTCCTTCCCGCATCAGTGAATATTTAAACGGGAAAAGGGATATTACCTTAAATGTAGCTAAAACAATGCACAAAAAATTGAATATCGACAGCGATATTATCTTGAATGGTTAACAATTTTCATTTAGTTCATCACCCTTTTTCGACAACTCGTGGCACGACTGGCAGTCGTGCCACGAGTTGTCGAGTTGAAAGACTTCTAAAACTTCCATGTCAGTTTTGCGCCAAGCATCCGCGGCACACCTGGAACAAAAGTGGGTATTCCAAACTGTCCGCCCCAGTGGCCGGCGCTGGAAATGTACTTTTCTTCGAGCAGGTTGGTTCCGTAGATGCTCAAAACCACGTCCGGATCATCTATTTCAAGCCCGAAGTTAATATTCAGAATTCCGTACGCAGGGTGCTCCAGTCCGGGCGTGTTGGCTTCGGTGAACCAGAAATGCGATTTCCATGCATACCATGGTGTAACAAAAAGTCGCATGGTGCGGGCAATATTCAATTTTCCTGAAAATCCGGCTGAAAAACTGTGCTCCGGTGTACGTGCAAAACTGTTATCTGCATAGCGATAATCTTCTCCATTTACTCCGGTGGAATCGAAAGCCGACTGCATCCAGGCATAATTTCCGAACACATCCAGCCCCGGAACGATGGCCACTTTCAGACCGGTTTCGGTGCCGTACGAAATGGCTTTCCCGTTGGCCGCCAGCAGCGCGGCTCCGGGTTCGCCGCCCCACTGCAGGGTTTGCACATCAAAATGCCGCCGGTAAAAACCGTTCACCTCCCAGAAAACCCGTTTTTTGATGAGGATTTTCCAGCCGGCTTCTCCGCTGTACACAACTTCGGGGTCTGCCATTAGCGGTCTCCCATCCCATGTAAACTGCAAAACCTGTGGTTTTCTTCCGCGGGCTGCATTCAGGTAAAAATTGAAATTTTCATTCCGCCGGTAGGTGATCCCTGCCTGCCCGGTAAACGACAGGCTGTTTTTTTTCAGTTCTTGCTCCAAGACCGGTTTGTAAAGCAAATTGGGCGCTGCCCCCGAAAATTCTCCGATTGACGAGGTTTCGCCCTCCAGGAACTCCGATTCGTGATTTAACAGAAGCCGGTCGTAAACGACACGGATCCCGAGGGTAAAAAACAGACTGCGCCTCCACTGGTAGGTATAATGCAGAAACGCCTGCGCCGATTGGGTTTTCCGTTGATCGAAATGTGCTTCGCCGTGGTTTTCGGTGAATGGCAAACCTGCAACAGGGATTGAATCGGTTGGTTGCTGATAATCCGGAAACCGGCTATGCTCCGGCATAAAAAAATTGGCGGAGGCGGATGAAAGATCATATATCAATTCATCGTTCGAAAAAAGAGTTTGGGAAATATTCCCTTTTTCCTGAAAATAGTTTAAACCGAAGGAACCATTTGACCGGCTCCGTAGTGAAAAATTGTACCGGATTTCCTGGTAGAAAAGTTCTGTTTCAAAATCGTTGTCCATTTCGAGTGCCGGAAACAAAGTCCCGTCTGCATCCCAATTTGCAACAGTGTTATTTTTGCGGAATGAAGTTACGGAAGTCCAGTAATTGTGTTCATCCCTTAAAAAGCGATAGGTTAACGTGGCATTCATCCGTTCCGCTTCCGAACCCAGCTCTTCCCCTCTGTTCAGCGATGCGCGGTAATCAAACAATCCGGTTTCACCTTCTTCATTGGGAATCCAGCGATTCATAAACGCGGTGCCCGGTTCATCGTTTTTTTGATAGTTCAGTTGCAAGTCAATTTTATGGTTCCATGCCGGATTAAACCGAACTGAAAACCTTCCGCCCAAAACGCTTTTGCCGTTGAGCATTCCACCAAATGTATTTTCCACATAACCTTTCCGGTCGCGAAAAATGCCGGATGCCCGCACGAAAAGCATATCTTCGATAAGAGGATAATTAATGGCAGCCTGAATTTCCTTGTTTGAAAAGTTTCCTGCGCCAACCGAAACATATCCGCCAAACTCATCTTCCGGTTTTTTGCTGACAAAATGAATGGCCCCGTTCAAGGCATTTCTTCCAAAAAGCACATTCTGCGGGCCTTTTAAAATCTCCACCCGCTCCATGTCGAACAATTCAGATGAAAATCCATTAGGCTGGCTTACCGGGACCTGATCAGAGAAGACAGCAACCGACGGAGATAATCCGGGGAAACCGGAATTCGCGTTTGCCCCGTGTATAAAAAAGCCATGGTTGCCGGCTCCCAAACTTTCAAAATGAAAAGTGGGGTCCAGCACTGCCAGTTCCGAAAAATCAGTAATGCCCATATTTTCTGCATGCAACCGGGTTGTAACCGAAACGGCAGCCGGAATATCTGAAATCTGCTGTTCGCGGTTTTGTGTGGTTGCGATTTCCGTTGGGAGCGAAACCGGATCGCGTTCGAGGGTAAAATAATGGTCGTTGAAACCGGCCTGCACCACATAATCAACAATTTTATTGCGATACCCCAGGCAGGTAATTTTCAGGCGCAACCGCCCCGTTGGCAGGTACGAAAGCATAAATTCCCCAAACTCATTGGTATGAACCAGCCGGCTGATTCCTTCGATTTCCACACTGGCACCTTCAACCGGATTTTTATCGATGTCACGTACCAATCCGCGAAAAATCACCTGGGGCAAGCGCTCGCCCACCTGTTCCACATTCCGGTATTTTCGTTTTACCCGGCCCCGCTTTTTGGATTGGCCATCGGTTGATAAAACGGCAACTATCAATATTATAACGAATAAGACTTTTTTCATTGCTCAATTGTTTATAACAAATTACCGTTTCTCCCGGTAATACCTAAATGGGTTTACCTTCCTTTTACTGAAAATACAGGCAATTCCAACCAGATTGAAAATTCATCGAGGCTGTCTCTTGCCTCATCCATATTTTTGCAGCATTTAATGGCAAAAGCAGGTTTCCTTGCCTTATTCACCAGAAAAATCCGGTAATCGCGCGAACGCAGCGTGTTTATACGGTTCGACCAGCTAGCTATCGATTCCGACTTCACAACAGGAATCAGTGTCACTCCCTTAAAAGCGGTCAACGATTTCCAGCGGCCAATTTTAAAAAGCCCGAATAATTTATTGTATTGTCTCACCATATTTTTGTCAGTATCAATATCAACCCCCGAGTAGGAGAATATCACGAAAATGGAAACCATTTGCACAATAGCGCCAGTCAGATAGGCTTCAAAATAAATAAAACTTACAGCAGCCAGCAGAAATACCCCACCCACAAAAACAGCCGTCCGGCCAAATGCATTATCTGTTTTATTATCAATTTCCAAAATGCGATGTTTTTTAGTAAACGGCAAAACCTTCTTTTTTATTTGAATACTACCACTGAATTAAATATCAGGGATTCCATTTGAAAGGTACTTTTGCCTAAGCCTAAACAGGCACGTGGTGGCCAAGGGTACAATGAAAATTTATTAACCAAAAAGAGGGACGCTGAGCGCCCCTCTGTAACGGAAGGTAATACCGAATTGCTTCTGATAAAGTGGACTGATAATCTTACCTTCCTATGCACAAAAACGATGAATTACTAAATTTATTATTTCTTGTTCAAAAAACTGAAATCAATTTCCATCACATACTGCAAACTAAAACGTTAACATTGCCGACAGTTTAAAATTAATACCCGGTGCCACAATTCCCGATGAATAAGGACGGTATCTTTTATCGAATATGTTTTCGATTCCACCATTTAGCGAGAAATAATCGTTAACCCGGTAGTTCGATTTAATGTTGAGTGTCCACCAGGAAGGAGACCACGGATTGCCGTTTTCATCCTCGGCGTAGAGATGCGGTTTATCCTGTTCTGACGGTGCCAGTTGGTTAAATTTGAATCCGCCGCTGTAATCAAGGAATAAATCGATAAACCATTTTTGTTTTTCAAAAACCAGGTGTGAACTCCCAAAAGCAGGCGGGACATGGCGAAGCGGAAATCCATCTGCATCTTCTCCATTAATTACCGTGATGTGATGCTGAGTTCTGAAAAATGGGGTAAAAAGATAGCTGAAAGAAAAGCTCCCTCCCATAATTTGCGCGGATTCGGCATTGACGAGCGCTTCCACATTACTCAAAGTTCCGTCGTACATAATTGAATCCTGGCCGTTAAGCGCTGAATTTTTCATGTTGAATCCGGAAAACGGGAAGTCATAAAAACCGGCATCAAAATCGCCACTGAGCAGGGTTTGCGTAAATCTTGCCCCCGCCTGTAAAATCAATCTTTCGCTATACTTAAACTTATAAGATGCATAGGCGGCAAAACTGTTATAAGTTGAATTATCGGGGTAGCGGGGCGCAATTTTTTCGGAACCCCTGTCAATTAAATTCTCAGAAAAACCTGACGATCCAACCTGGTTTAAAAAAGCTTCACCACCGTAAAAAATTTCATTTCGTGAGTCAATGGTTTTTCGCAAATCCAAATTAAGCGAGAACACGTCTAAATTTTCGGTGCGGTGCCTCAGATTTTCATCGTTGAGGCCCCTGTCGTGGCGGCTTTCTTGATAGTCCTGATAACCCGCCAGCAAACTCACCTTGTCAAAAAAAAGATGATTTTTTTGATACTGCACATTCCCCGAAACCAGTGCCCATTTTTGCGGCCCGTAATACCAGTTGCCATACCTGAATTTATCATTCCGGCAGGCAATCAGCCTGTCGTAGCGGGGGATGTCAGATGTTTGCGAATGCAATGCACTAAGCGTAACATCCAGTTCATCGCCGGGTCGGTACCTGAATTTCGAAAGCAGGTTAAACTGGTTGTAGTTGTACCCGGTAAATTTCTGCATCAGCTCATTTTCGTTCTGAATAATTTCATCAGAACCATCGAATTTGCCCGGTGCAACATACTCAAGCCGCAAATATTCAGTCGGCCCGCTGGAGCCCATCCGTAAATCGTTGAAATCAGTAAAAGTTGAACTGACCAGTGCTGCCCATTTTTTGGAACCAAAATTTAAAGTACCGTGTATTGTTTTTTCGAAAATTGAGATTAAAAAAACAACGGGCAGAATCAGGTACTTCACAAATTAACATTTTAAAAAAGTAACTATTTTCAGCCCGCTGTTAAGCAAAAATTATGCCCTGAGACCTATTCAAGTGCAATATATCTAAAAAAATATTACACCAGTCCCTGGCTAATCATTGCATTGGCCACTTTTACAAAACCGCCAATGTTGGCACCTTTCACATAATTCACATTTCCATCCTGTTCTTTTCCATGTTTCGCACACATCGAGTGGATGTCTTTCATAATTGTCTTCAATTTTTCATCTACCTCTTCGCGGGTCCAGCTAAGGCGCATGCTGTTTTGCGTCATCTCAAGGCCTGAAACGGCAACCCCTCCTGCATTGGCAGCTTTCCCGGGAGCATATAAAATTTTGGCATTTAAAAATTTATGTTCAGCTTCGTATGTAGAAGGCATATTTGCACCTTCGGCTACCACAAAACAACCGTTTTTCAGCAAGGCACCTGCCTCTTCGCCGCTAATTTCATTCTGGGTTGCACAAGGCATTGCCACATCGCATTTAATATGCCACGGACGTTTGTTCTCGTAGTACTCCACATCATATTTTTCCGCATATTCGCTTATTCGGCCCCTGTAAGCATTTTTCAATAATTTTACATATTCCAGTTTTTCGCGGTCAATACCATCGGGGTCATAAATTGTTCCGCTGGAATCAGAAAGGCTCACCGGTTTTCCGCCAAGGTCAAGGACTTTTTCAACGGCAAACTGGGCCACATTTCCCGAGCCCGAAATGGTAACAGTTTTCCCTTCCATGCTGTCATCTCTTGTTTTCAGCATTTCCTCGGCAAAATAAACAGTACCGTAACCGGTGGCTTCAGGGCGAATTAAAGAACCTCCCCAGCCAACTCCTTTGCCGGTTAACACACCGGTAAATTCATTTCGCAGGCGTTTATACTGCCCGAACAGGTAACCAATTTCGCGACCGCCAACGCCAATGTCGCCGGCAGGAATATCGGTGTAGGGGCCAATGTGCCGCGACAACTCAGTCATGAAACTTTGGCAAAAGCGCATCACTTCATTGTCCGATTTTCCTTTGGGATCGAAATCGGAACCCCCTTTTCCGCCACCCATTGGCAACGAAGTAAGGCTGTTTTTCAACACCTGCTCAAAGGCAAGAAATTTAAAAATATTCAGGTTAACAGTGGGATGAAAACGCAACCCGCCTTTATAGGGGCCAATGGCACTGTTCATTTCCACACGGTAGCCACGGTTTATGTGAATGTTGCCTTTATCGTCGGTCCAGGGCACCCTGAACATGATTACCCGCTCCGGTTCAACCATGCGTTCCAAAATTTTGGTTTGAATATACCTCGGATTTTTAATTAAAAACTCTGAAAGTGTTTCTACCACTTCCAATACCGCTTGTTGAAATTCTTTTTCTCCCGGATTTTTGGCCTCAACATAAGCCATAAAATCCTCAGTAAATTGATTTGGATTTTTGTAATTCATATATATCTATTTTAGTCTGTTACTGTCAAATTCACCTATCTCGTACTTGCTTGTATTATTATTGAATGGGGAGATTCATGAATTGTAAAGAGGGAAACTTTTTATACAAAAATAAAATAATTCAGTGAGGAGTTTCAAACTGTAAGCAAAAACAATAAAAAAATTACATTTTTTTAATTTTGGTCCAACTAAATCATATTTATCCAGGTTTTCAAGTATTATTCAAAAAACCAAACCACTAATTTTCAATAGCTTATGTTCTCTACCTGTTCTTTAAAAATAACTCATAAAATTTCAACTTAATTTTTCGGTTAAACGAATCATTGCTTTTTTTGCCTGTTGGTTTTCATAAAGTATAGAGTGAACCATATCGCAAACAGGCATATCAACTTTGTAGTTTTGATTAATTTCGTGAATGGATTTTGATGCATAATACCCTTCGGCCACCATATTCATATCGAGAAATGCATTTCGAACTGAATAGCCCCTGCCAATGAGTGTCCCCAGTAACCGGTTACGGCTGAACTGGGAATAAACCGTGACTAATAAATCACCGAGATAAGCAGAATCTTTTATATCGCGGGTAATGGGGCGAACTGCATCCACAAACCGTTTCATTTCCCTGATGGCATTGGAAACCAACACTGCCTGAAAATTATCTCCGTACCGAAGTCCGTGGGCAATACCGGCACCAATGGCAATGATGTTTTTCATTACCGATGTATATTCAGTTCCCCAAATATCATCAGAAGTGGAAGTAAAAATGTAGTTGCTTTGAATCAGTTGGGCAAAACTGGCTGCCCTGGTTTCGTCGATACTGGCCACGGTAAGGTACGAAAGTTTTTCGAGTGCCACCTCTTCGGCATGGCTGGGGCCGGCAATCACTCCAACATTTTCAAAAGGCACATTGAAATACTTGTTCAGGTATTCCACTACCAGGAGGTTTTCATGGGTTACAATTCCTTTTATGCCCGATAAAAAATATTTTGTGCTGAGGCCTGATTTCAATCCGCTCAATATCTCCGGCAAAAAAGCCGAAGGAACGGCCAAAACAATAATATCTGAATCCCCCACAATTTTATCCACATCATTGTAAAAATTTATCCGTTCCGTTTCGAATTCCACACTCTGCAGGTAGCGCGGATTGTAACCCAGCTCTTTAAAACTTTCTATGGTTTCCGTTTTCCGAAAAAACCAATTGATTTGACCCACATTCCCCAACAACATTTTAGCAATGGCCGTTGCCCAGCTCCCGCTCCCAATTATCCCTGCCGTGCTTGTCCTGATATTCATACAAAAAAATTTAAGCGACAAAAGTAGCAACAATTTTACAGCAGCCTTTGGTTATTTGTGCTCATTTCAAAATACGGCCAATGTTGGTTAGGCTTACTGTTTTTCTGAAAGTTTATTGTTAAACATTCTTTAGATTCAAAGGATTTATTGTAAATTAAGCCCCCTAAATCATTCAAAAAATCTGAACCATGCAGAAATACATTCTTGCACTCGACTCAGGCACAACAAGCAACAGGGGAATTCTTTTTAACCACCTGGGAAAAATTGTAGATACCGCCCAGCAGGAATTTGAACAAATTTATCCGCACCCCGGATGGGTGGAACACCGGCCGTCCGACATTTGGGAAAGCCAGTTGAAGGTAGCCCGCGATGTGCTGAAAAAGCAAAAGGTTTCGCCTGCTGAAATTTCAGGAATTGGCTTAACCAACCAGCGCGAAACCACCCTGATTTGGAACCGCGAAACCGGCGAACCAGTGTATAACGCCATTGTTTGGCAAGACCGCCGCACCGCCGGCATTTGCGACGATTTAAAAAATCGTGGGTTGGAAAAAACGTTTGCTGAAAAAACAGGTTTGGTTATCGATGCCTATTTTTCGGGCACCAAAGTAAAATGGATTCTCGATAATGTTGAAGGCGCACGCGAGATGGCAGAAGCCGGCAAACTGGCATTCGGAACAGTTGATTCCTGGCTCATCTGGAAGCTGACAAAAGGGAAACTGCACATTACAGATGTCACCAATGCCAGCCGCACCCTTCTTTTCAATATACATAAATTAGAGTGGGACAAAGAACTCCTGGAAATCCTGGGAGTTCCGCAAAGCATGCTTCCCCATGTAAAATCGAGCAGCGAAATTTACGGGACAACCGGGAAGGAGTTTTTTGGCGAAGAAATTCCCATTGCCGGTATTGCCGGCGACCAGCAGGCAGCGCTTTTCGGGCAAATGTGCGTAGAGGAAGGAATGGTAAAAAACACTTATGGAACCGGCTGTTTTGTGGTTATGAACACGGGAAGCAAACCCATTGCTTCGAAACACAAACTGCTTACTACCATTGCCTGGCAGGTAAACAACAAAGTAACTTATGCCCTCGAGGGCAGTATTTTTATAGCCGGTGCAGTTGTCCAGTGGCTGCGCGATGAGCTGGGCATTATTCAGTCATCGGCAGAGATTGAGGAACTGGCCAGCCAGGTAGATGACAGCGACGGCGTTTCATTTGTACCCGGTTTTGTGGGACTTGGTGCCCCCCACTGGGATCAATACGCCACAGGCACAATCATTGGATTAAGCCGCGGAACCAATAAAGCACATATTGCACGCGCCGCTTTGGATGCTATAGCTTTTCAGTCGATGGAAGTAATGGAAACAATGGTGGACGACTCTGGAATCGACCTGCACGAACTGCGCGTGGACGGCGGAGCAGCGGTAAATAATCTTTTAATGCAAATCCAGGCAGAAGCTATCGGCAATAAAGTGGCACGCCCAAAAACTATTGAAACTACCGCTTTGGGAGCCGCCTATCTCGCTGGCCTGGCCACGGGTTTCTGGAAAAATCTGGAAGAAATAAAAAAACAGTGGCAAATCGACCGCACCTTTGTGCCGCAGGAAGATCCGGAAAAATTCAGGCAGGTTACCCTCAACTGGAAAAAGGCTGTGGAGCGCAGTAAAGGCTGGTACAAATCACATTAAAAAGTTCAGGCAAGATGTTTTATAACAATTAATAACAAAAGGTATGAAAAGGGATTCATTGCTAAAAAAAGTAAAAAAGAACGAATGGGACATCATCGTAATCGGAGGTGGTGCAACCGGCCTGGGGTGCGCCGTAGATGCGGCTTCACGCGGTTACAAAACATTGTTGCTCGAACAGGTCGATTTTTCAAAAGGAACCTCGAGCCGTAGTACCAAACTGGTGCATGGCGGAGTGCGCTACCTGCAACAAGGCGATGTTTCGCTGGTGTTTGAAGCGCTGAAAGAACGCGGCCTCATGTTTAAAAATGCCCCGCACCTGGTTACCAACCAGTCGTTTGTTATTCCCAATTATGAATGGTGGGGCGGGCCGTTTTACACCGTTGGACTGAAAGTTTATGACCTCATGGCCGGAAAACTTGGGATCGGGCCGTCGAAACACCTCTCGCGAACAGAAACACTGGAAGCATTGCCAACCATTTCGGCAGAAGGACTTACCGGGGGAGTGATTTATCAGGATGGACAATTTGACGATTCGCGCATGGCCATCAGCCTGGCTATGACAGCCAGCGATTATGGCGCTACGATGCTCAACTACTGCAAAGTAACCAATCTCCTTAAGAATGGTGAGCTAATAAACGGCGTTGAAGCCGTGGATGAAGAAACCGGCGAAGAATTTAAAATTAAATCCAAAGTGGTTATCAACGCCACAGGTGTTTTTGCCGATGAAATCATCCACATGGACGAACCGGAAAAACCCCAAATGATTACGCCCAGCCAGGGCATTCACCTGATACTCGACAAAAGCTTCCTCCCCGGTGATTTTGCCATTATGGTTCCGCACACTTCCGACGGCAGGGTAATGTTTGCCGTTCCGTGGCACAACCATATTGTTGTTGGAACTACCGACACGCTCATCGATAACCATTCGATTGAGCCGGTAGCTTTGAATTCGGAAATCGATTTTGTACTCGAAACTGCCGGTCAGTACCTCATGAAAAAACCAACAAGGGAAGATATACTGAGTGTTTTTGCCGGTTTGCGCCCGCTGGCAAAACCCGAAGGCGAAGGGAAAGCAACCAAGGAAATTTCGCGCGGGCACAAAGTGTTGATATCTGTTTCAGGGTTAATCACGATTATTGGAGGCAAATGGACTACTTACCGTAAAATGGCTGAAGATACCATAGAAAAGGCTATTATGCTGGGCGGCCTGCCCGAAAGGGAATGTGTGACTAGACACCTGCCCATTCACGGTTTCCGCATGGACATTGATCCCTATACCGATCCGATGGCTCCTTATGGCATCGACAAAGAAAAAGTACTTGCAATTGGCGAAGAAGATAAAACATGGGATGGCTGGTTGAGCGAAAAACTTAAAATTCGAAAATCGCAGGTAGCATGGGCTGTACGAACAGAGTGGGCACGCACCGTGGAAGACTTTTTGGCACGCCGCACCCGGGCACTTTTCCTCGATGCCCGCGAAAGTGTAAAACTGGCTCCTGAAGTAGCTGAATTAATGGCAAAAGAACTGGGAAGAAATAAAAAATGGCAGCAGAAACAAGTTGAAGATTTCAAAAATATTGCTAAAAACTACTTCTTTGAAGACTAAAACGAAAACAAATGATGATTGAACTTTTTGGAGAACTTTTGGGCACCTTCATTTTAATTGTCCTGGGAAATGGCGTAGTGGCCAACGTGAACCTCAATAAAACACACAGCCAGGGAGCAGGCTGGATTGTTATTACTGCCGGATGGGGAATGGCTGTTTTTGTAGCTGTTCTGGCCACTTCCGATTTAAGCGGGGCACACATCAACCCCGCCGTTACACTGGGACTGGCATTCAGCGGTTTGTTCGAATGGGCAAAAGTTGCACCATTCATTTTGGCACAAATGCTGGGGGCGATGCTGGGAGCCTTAACCGTTTACATTTTCTTTAAAAACCATTTTGATGCCACGGAAACACCCGGGGTAAAAAAATCCTGTTTCTGCACAGCACCGGCCATCAGGCATTATCCCAATAACTTTTTCTCTGAAACAGTGGGAACTTTTATTCTTGTTTTGGCCGTGTTGCTTATAACTATGCCCCAACTCGAATATGAAAGTTTCGGGAGTACCAAAGTTGGGCTTGGTTCGCTGGGTGCACTCCCTGTTGCACTCGTGGTTTTCGCTATAGGATTGAGTTTGGGAGGAACTACCGGTTACGCCATCAATCCTGCCAGAGATTTGGGACCGAGAATTGTGCACTGGTTACTTCCCATAAAAAATAATAAAGACAATACCGACTGGCCCTATTCCTGGATTCCGGCGCTTGGCCCGGTTGCAGGAGCTGCAATGGCATCTCTGGTTCATTATTTCATTAGTTGTAATTGCTAATTTTTTCAAAAAAAATACCTCTCAGGTTTGGTACTGAAAAATATATCATTATATTTGAAGTGCAATACGTTCTGTATTGCTTGTGTGTTTGGGGGTTAAAATAAGAAGGGCAGCTGTTGAGCTGCCCTTTTCTTTTTCATTGTTTTCATTGTTTTCATTGTTTTTTCGTCTTTCAAAAGGCTCAGTTTTCATGAAGCGCCGGTTGCGAACATTATCATTGATACCGGTTACCGGATTAAAGAAGTGAATAACACGATCTGCCGTTTGCTTGTAAAAGAGAGAAACACATTGCTGGGAATGGATTTTCTCCAATTGTTTGACGATGGATACCATACTATTTTCAACAATTTTATGGAAGAAATTCAGTTTAATTTACAATTGCGGCAATTCCGGCTCCAATGAGGCTCGAATTGGGGACTTCCACAATCTCATAAAAACGGCGGTTTTCGCCCGAAAAGAATCCCTGCAAAAAGGCTTCAAACATTACCTGGAAGTTGTTCATTTTGTAGAACGTAGTTCCTTCAATGGTCATCAGCACGGGTTTATCGGCCGATTTTCCCTTGCCGGTTTTCAGGATGACCGCAGCCAGGCTTGCAGCTGTTAATTTTGCAGCACGTGTTATCAATGCATTGATAATTTCAACAGCAGCCTCTTTGTCCTCTTTGTTTAGAAGAACTGTTGTAAGTGTATTTGCAGGCAAATCGATTCCACAAACGAAATTGTTAACTTCCTCAGAAGTGAGTTCATCCATGTTTTTCATTTTAACCCTGGTTTCGGAACTGAAAACATCTTCGGCAGCAGCCATTTTCAACGCGGTGGTGCAGAGTCCGCCAAAATAGCCGCCGGAAATCATTTTTTCGAATGTGTAACGTCCGGGCTGTTTGGTGGTGTTATCGAAAGCAATATCGATGTCGGTGCGCGGCATCATACTGAAATTGCCCGATTCGATGTTAATAATCATATTCCCTTTCGGGTCGAGGTCAGCTGTTTTTGAAATGTTTTTGTTTTTCTCGATGTAACATGCGTTGGTTCCCGTACCCAGGATAAACCCAATGTAGGTATCGAACTTGCGCCCTGCCGTAGCAGCCTTTCCTGCCAAAAGCGTAGAAACCGTATCATTCATTAAAACAATCCTTTTCCCCGGTGTGCCCATTGCTTCGAGCAGGTTTTCACCTACCATCTGCCCAATCACTTCGGGAGCTTTTACTTCCTTGCTCCATTCCAGCAGTTTACCGTCTTTGTTGGGAAACATCTCAACTGCATAGGAAAAACAAAATCCGATTTTTTCCGAAACATCCTTATAACTGGTAAGATAAGCGGCCAGCGTGGCAAAAAATTCCTTGTTCGACAACTCCTCATCGATGGCAGGCATTTTACGTTGCTGCAGGTTTTCAGTAACCAGATTCAAATTATTGTCGAACGTCATTTTTACCGCCCTGAAGTTGGTACCTCCCGCATCGATGGCTACAACCGGTTCGTTGGGTTTTATTTTCCCCTCGGCTCCCAAATAGGTTGGAATCATTTGCAGCGATCCTGGTTTTCCTTCCAGACCGTTTTTCATTTCGGAAATAAAATCATCGGTAATCGATTTAATGTCGATTTCCGATGAATAAAGTTTGTGCTTCTTTAAAAATTCTTGTGTTTTGTTCATGTTGTTTTATTTTATAGTGAATTTTCAATTTTAAATACCCATGCATACGGGCTGGGATTTGTTACAGGCGTTAAAGCCGGTGGAGTAATGATAATCGTGTTTCCCGACTTTTTTATTTTTACATTTCCATTGAATCCAAGCATGGAAACTTTCCCGGCATTTTTAATTCCGTTTACGGTAAACGGTTTTTCAGGAAATTTGGTGCAGAGAACATACAAATCATTTCCTTTTTTGGTAAAGTAAACATTTTCTGCATCGCTGTTACCAGCACCTTCCCATTTGCGGGTTTCGTAAATGGCTTCACCGTTCACATCGAGCCAGGTGCCCATATCGAGCAAACGCTGCTGCTGAATCACCGGAATCCGTCCGTCGGCAGTTGGGCCAATATCGAGCAGCAGGTTACCACCGCCGGCCACTTTTGCAATTAGCAAATCCACAAGCGCATCCGAAGTCATGTAGTTATCGAGATCTTCAACCTGGTTGTACCCGAAAGAAGTTCCAATTCCACGGCATTCTTCCCACGGGCGTTCCGTTTCACCCACACCTTCGCGATCGTGCACCAGGTCGTATTCTGTGGTAAAATATCCGCCATGCACACCGCGGGTTTCCTTGCCCCAGCGGTCGTTAACCGCTACCCGGTCTTTTACCGGCGATTCGTTATACAACCAGGCCAGGAACTCGGTGCTTTTCCACTTTTCACTTGGATGGTCCCACTCTCCGTCGGTCCAGAAAATATCGGGTTCGTAGCGGTTAACCAAATCTTTCATTTGAGGAATCATGTGATCGTCCACATATTTTTCGAGGTTGCTGTGATACAGGGGATTGTACCATTCATACAACGAATAGTAAAATCCCATGTGCAGGCCGGCATCTTTCACGGCTGTGGTCAGATCGCCACACAAATCGCGGTGTGGCCCAACATCCACACTGTTCCAGTTCCAGCTTTGTTCACTGGGCCACAAGGTAAATCCTTCGTGGTGTTTCGAGGTGAGTACCACGTATTTGGCACCGGCTTTCTTAAACACATCCGCCCACTGATTGGGATCGAAATGTTGCGCTTTCCACATGGGAGCAAAATCCTGGTACTTAAAATCCTCGCCATACATTTTGTTGTGGTAATCGCGGAAAAGTTTTCCGGCTTCACTGTCTTCATTTTTCCGCCACCAATACCATTCCGAATATTTGGCATAAATACCGATGTTGGCATCGGCAGGAGCCCAGGCCGGAACAGCATAAACTCCCCAGTGGATAAAAATACCAAATTTCACATCTTCGAACCACTGCGGCACCGGTCGGCTGTCAATGGATTCCCAATTAGGCTGATAATTTTGCGCGTTAAGTTGAATTGAAAAAAACAACAATAGGATTGGAATAAATAATTTTTTCATTTTAGCTAAATTTTGCTGTTGTATAATTTTTAATTTGAATTCTCCTTTTTTTGCCAATTACTCTTTGCCAGCTGCTAACTGCAACTGTTCACTTCTTCACCTGCCGTTAAACTCCTGGATTGCCTCAAACATCGCAACTATATTTTCCACAGGCACATTTGCCTGGATATTATGCACAGTATTGAAAACAAAACTTCCATTTTTCGAAAAAATCTCACAATACCGGAGTACATGTTCGCGTACTTCGCTGGGGATACCAAATGGCAGCATTTTTTGCGTATCGAC
Source organism: Tangfeifania sp. (assembly GCF_055108615.1). Taxonomy (NCBI): domain Bacteria; kingdom Pseudomonadati; phylum Bacteroidota; class Bacteroidia; order Marinilabiliales; family Prolixibacteraceae; genus Tangfeifania; species Tangfeifania sp. The sequence goes on from NZ_JBSQIC010000039.1 coordinate 18,948, forward strand.
TCCTCCTCCCCAAAAAACCAGGTCGCGACCGTATTTTTCTTTCAGCTTTTTGGGATCCATCCCGGCGGCATTTATTTGTACCGGATTAATGATGTCGAATCCGGAACGGATGAATCCATCCATGAACGGTTCTACCGCCCCGCATGAGTGTTTAAACGTTTTCCACTGGGTATTCCGGCAAATCCAGTCGTTCATTTTTTTGTAATAGGGCAGCCAGATTTCTTCAAATTGTTCCAAAGAGCAGAAGGTGGAATCCTGGGTACCGAAATCGGTTCCACACATAAAAACAGCATTCACCTTGTTTCCCACCACTGAAAAAATACGTCGCAGGTTCTCGATGGCAATCTCCGATTGTTTGTCAAAAATCTTTTTAATGTGTTCGGGGCGGCTGATGGTGCCCATGTACCATTCGGCCACATCGCGGATTCCTTTGGGATGGTGCAGTTGCATTCCGGGTACCAGCGCAATATCGCCCAGGGCAGTTCCCCCGAAAGCGGCCATTACGGCTTTTCCTGAAAAGTAGGCTTTATCAACTTCCACCCGCCAGTACTTCAGTTCTTCATCCGTAACCAGGCCGAATTCTTCCAGGTTCAGTTTTTCATCATCTATGGGCTCCTGCCGGATAATTGCATCGAAAAAATGGCCGGTTTTGGGCATTCGGGCTGAAGGCGGAATGGAGGTGTCGCCCTCCGGATGCATCAGCACATCGCCCTTTTCGTCATAGGTTACGTTGAAATTCATGGGTACCATTACCCGCTGGTTCCATGGAGTTTTCCACTCTTTGTAGGAGCCGTGATTGTGAAACCCGAACATGTTGTTCTTGCCCCAGGCACCAATTACGTCGATGCCGACAGAATCGATGAATTCCCACCCTACTTCGCCCAGCATTTGGAAAGGTTCGATCACACGGATGGGTTTACGTTGTAACCCAAAGTGCCTGCGCAACCTTGAAATAGCATTTACATGAATTCCGGTCACCGCCGTAGAGCCCAGGTCAGGCACCACCCGGTCGGGTTGCTGGTGATTCACTGTTTTTAAAAATTGTTTCCTCGAGTTCATATTATAGGTTTTGTTTTCCTGTTTTTAAGAATGTTTAATATAGTTGAAAATAGCGAGATGGAAAACATCCTTTGCAAATTTGCACATTTCTACATAGAAGTTTTCACAAATCTGTTACATAACAGACCCCGGAACACCTTACCATACTTTCAGCTTATTTGACCCACTTGCTTGATTTTCAAAAGAGCCGGGAGCCGGGCTTTCGGTAGTTCTTTTCTCACCAAAAAAATCGGTTTCAACACTCAAAGGCGTACAGTCCGGTTTTTCAATAGTTCTGATTCGGGATTTTTGCTTTCCCAAAAAGTTTCGTATTAACGGTTTGTGTGTTTATCCGGCTCATTTTTTCATCAAAATGAAAATTCAGAAAAACATGTTGGCCTTCTTCCGAAATATTGATTTCAGGATCCACATTGGATTGAAAAAAGTTTTTTTCATCCGGAAACGAACCGGCAGTATTCAGGTAAGCATTGCCGTCAGTAAAAATGGGAAGTTCCACATTTTCATAACTTTTCAAACCTGAAAACCTTCCGTTCTCTTCGGGCGTGCCGCCCACGAAAATGTTATTATAGAAACGGTTGTTTACAATAATGATTATTTCCGAAAATAGTAAATTCGTTTAGTATTTTGATACCATTCCTGTAATCCAGAACTATTCAAAATAAAAGCTCCATATAAGGCTTACTTTAAAAAATTTAAACAATTTATTGAAAACAGAGTATATATTATCAACATCATAAAATAAATTACTATGGCAGACCGAAGGACATTTTTAAAATCGCTGGCAGGCATAACGGCTGGATTGTCGTTAAGTAATATTGCCTTTTCAAAAGAACAATCATCCGACAGGCTTGGGGAAGTTTTACCCAAACGCAAATTTGGGCGGACCGGAGAATATGTAACCATGTTGGGCACCGGGGGATTCCACGTTGGCTGGACCACTGAGCGCGAAGCACAGGAAGTTATTGAAGCGGCACTTGAAGGAGGTGTACGGTTTTTCGACACAGCAGAAAGTTACTCAAGTGGAAGAAGTGAAGAGCGCTACGGGAAATATTTAACTCCGAAGTACCGCGATTTAATTTTTCTGATGACAAAAACCACAGGGCCCGATGCAAAATCGGTAAAAGAACATCTTGAAGGTTCGCTGCGCAGGTTAAAAGTCGACCAGATTGACCTGTACCAGGTACATTCCGTCCGCACCCCGCAAGATGTTGACAACCGCATAAACCAGGGCATATTGGATGTATTGTTGAAAGCAAAAGAAGAGGGTAAAATTAAATACCTCGGATTTACCGGCCATCAAAATCCCTATGCACACACACGCATGCTTGAACAAACTGAAGAAAGTGACATTTTTGATGGGGTACTGATGCCGGTAAATGTTCTCGATCAATCTTATTTCAGCTTTACTAAAAATGTAATGCCCAAAGCACTCAACCGGAACATGGGAGTTATGGCCATTAAATCGCTGGCCGACGGTAGATTTTTTGCCAGTAAAGAAAGAGCGAACTGGACAAGCGACGATCCTGTTATTCCGAATTACATGAGCATTAAAGAGGCCATGCACTTTGTATGGTCGCTGCCGGTTTCGGTTATTATTTCGGGGAATGAAAATGCCACCTACATGCGTGAAAAAATTTCTCTCGCACGTTCTTTCACCGAACTAACCGAAGAGCAAAAAATGGCACTGATTGACAAAGTTAAGGATATTGCCCTTGATGGGAAAGTGGAATATTTCAAAAGCAAAGAGGCTTAATCCGGTTCAGCTATAAATCTTCATGTTTCTGTCAGCATCAATTTAATCTCTTACACAAAAGAAAATCCCGGAGCCTCTGCCCCGGGATCAAAACTAAACCTAACTAAACCAAACTTATGAAAAAACAGCAAATTGCGTTCTGACTGTAACGGTGTTTTATATGTGGATTAAAAATTTCATTTTAACTGTTTTCATAGCTGCTAAAAAACTTACAAATAATATGCCAAAAATAATTCCAGGTGGATAAACAGGAGTACACCCAAAAGATTAGATTTCAATTTAATATTTCAAAAATTGAATATCTTTGCGCAAGCATAAAAATGGCCACGGATTATATGAAAACAGACTACATGAACAGGATACGGAATTTTTGCATTATAGCTCACATCGACCATGGGAAGAGTACCCTTGCCGACAGGATGCTGGTGCACACCAAAACAATTGGCGACAGGGAAATGCGCGACCAGGTGCTCGACAACATGGAGCTGGAGCAGGAAAGAGGCATTACAATTAAAAGCCATGCCATACAAATGGACCATGTTTACAACGGAGAAGAATATAAACTGAACCTCATTGACACACCCGGGCATGTTGACTTTTCATACGAAGTATCCAGATCGATTAAAGCCTGCGAAGGCGCACTCCTGATTATTGATGCCACACAAGGAATCCAGGCACAAACCATTTCAAACCTTTACCTGGCCATTGAACACGACCTTGAAATTATTCCGGTTTTAAATAAAATGGACCTTCCGAATGCAATACCCGAGGTGGTGGAAGACCAGATTATCGACCTGATTGGCTGCAAACGCGAAGATATAATCCACGCCAGCGGTAAAACCGGAATGGGGGCCGAAACCATCCTTGAAAGAATTATTGAAAAAGTTCCGCCTCCCAAAGGTGACCCCAACGCTCCTTTGCAGGCACTCATTTTCGATTCAATATATAATTCATTCCGCGGGGTAATTGCCTATTTCAAAATTATTAACGGACAGCTACGAACAAAAGACCTGGTAAAATTTGTAAATACTGACAAAGAATACAATGCCGATGAAATTGGCGTGCTGAAACTGGGCTTAAAACCCCGTGATATGCTTTCAGCCGGCGATGTGGGCTATATTATTTCAGGAATAAAAACCGCCAAAGAAGTTAAAGTGGGAGACACCATAACCCATGTGGAAAACCCTTGTTCCAAAGCAGTTTCGGGTTACGAGGAAGTAAAACCGATGGTTTATGCAGGTATTTATCCTGTTGATGCAGATGACTACGAAGACTTGCGAGCAGCAATGGATAAACTGCAATTGAACGATGCATCGCTCACTTTTGAGCCCGAATCCTCTGCAGCACTCGGGTTTGGGTTCCGTTGTGGATTTTTGGGACTGCTGCACATGGAAATTATTCAGGAACGGCTGGAACGGGAATTTGACATGAACGTGATTACCACAGTTCCAAACGTTTCGTACATGGCGCACCTGACCGACGGGTCAACGCTAAAAGTTTACAATCCATCAGGAATGCCATCTTCTACTTCAATCGACAATATTGAAGAACCTTTTATCAGGGCAAGTATTATTACCGCTGTCGATTATATTGGCCCGATAATGAACCTTTGCCTCGACAAAAGAGGTGAACTCGTTAATCAAAACTACCTGACAAGCGAACGCGCCGAGTTAATTTTCAATCTGCCGCTGGGTGAAATTGTTTTTGATTTTTACGACAAACTTAAAAGCATTTCAAGGGGATACGCTTCACTCGATTACTACGTTAGCGGATATAAAGAAGCAAAACTGGTGAGGCTCGACATTCTTTTAAACGGCGAAATGGTGGATGCCCTTTCAACTTTGATTCATTTTGATAATGCCTACCCGTTTGGACGCCGGATGTGTGAAAAGCTTAAAGAATTGATTCCGCGCCAGCAATTCGATATTGCCATCCAGGCAGCTGTGGGGTCGAAAATTATTGCACGAGAAACAGTGAAGGCGATGCGAAAAGATGTTACGGCAAAATGTTACGGGGGTGACATTACCCGAAAACGAAAGCTGCTTGAAAAGCAGAAAAAAGGCAAAAAACGCATGAAGCAGGTTGGGAATGTAGAAGTTCCGCAAAATGCATTTTTAGCCGTGCTGAAAATGGATTAACGGAGATGGGCTCAACCTTCTCGCGAGGAATGGAAATGCCGGACTTTGAAAGTCCGACTCCCGTTACAAAATTAATTTATAGCCTTTCCCGTGTACGTTAATTATCTCTACCGAAGGCTCATCTTTTAAATGTTTACGCAACTTTGTAATGTAAACATCCATGCTTCGTGCATTAAAATAATTGTCATCAATCCAAATCGACTTCAAAGCATAATTGCGTTCCAAAACTTTATTGGCATTTTGGCAGAGCAGCTTGAGCAAATCTGATTCTTTGGTGGTGAGTTTTACTGTTTTTTCGTTGTCAGTCAAAATTTGCTTACGCGTATCGAAAGTATATTTCCCCAAAGTAAAAACCGGTTGCGAAGAAGATTGCGATTCCTGTGCAGTTCTTCTCAAAATGGCTTCAACCCTGAAAATCAACTCCTCCATGCTAAAAGGCTTTGTAATATAATCGTCGGCACCCATTTTAAAACCTTCAATTACATCGTCTTTCAGGTTTTTGGCTGTCAGGAATATTATTGGAATATCAGCATTTACAATCCGGATATCTTTAGCAAGCGAAAAACCATCTTTTTTGGGCATCATGATGTCTAAAATGCAAATATCATAATGTTCTTTCATGAATCCTTTGTAAGCGGCTTCGCCATCGGGATAGAGGTCAGTTTCGAAACCTTTGGCAACCAGATATTCTTTCAGGAGTAACCCGAGGTTTTCATCGTCTTCTGCCAAAAGTAATTTTGTCTTTTGTTCCATGGTCATTTATTTATTTTAGGTAACAATATACTAAATTTCGTGCCTTTATTCACAGCACTATCTACTTTAATTTTACCATTGTGCAAATCCACAATCTTTTTCACGTAGCTTAATCCCAGGCCAAAGCCTTTAACATCGTGAACATTTCCGGTGGGGACGCGGTAAAATCTGTCGAATATCTGGGCGTGGTGTTCTTTCGATATTCCAATTCCATTATCACGAATACTAATCGTTACATGTTCATTTTTGCTTTCGGTTGTAACCATTATTTCCGGTGTGCCGTTGCTGTATTTCATAGCATTGTCGAGCAAATTAAATACCACATTGGTAAGGTGGACTTCATCACCTTTAATCATTGCATTTTCAGCATTTAATTCCGATTTGAGGGTGCCGTTTTTATTTTTCACCCTGAGCTCAAAGTTATTTACCACATTCTTTATGGTGGCATTGATATCAAACTCTTTGAATTTCAGTTTTAGCCGCCCCTCGTTAAATACGGCCATTTGCAATACTTTTTCAACCTGAAAACTTAACCTTTTGCTTTCTTTACTGATTACCCTTGAAATATGTTCAATGGTATTGGGTGTATTGGCAACACTCCCGTCTTCAAGCATTTGACTGGCCAGCGATATGGTAGAAATCGGCGTTTTCAGTTCGTGTGTCATGTTATTGATAAAGTCGTTTTTAATCATCGATAACTTTTTCTGCCTGAAAATTACCATAATGGCATAAGCAAATATCGCAATGAGCAGTCCGGTTAAAATAATAGTTGGAATAATGGTTAAACCGGTTGCCCTTAACAAATAGTCCGAGCGTTCCGGGAAATATACATAAAGGTAATTGGGTTGCTTGCCGTCGTAGTCGTATGGAAAAAGCAGGCTGTGGTACTCTTCTTTTCGCTTGGGGTTATAATCTTCACTTCCCAGAAGAAACCTGTCCTGCCCCTGACTGGATGAACGCACTGCAAATTTATAATCGAGTTCAATCCCGGCTTCATTGAATGAATTCTCAATGAGTTGTTTCAAAACGGTTGAATCTATCCGCTCTTCAAGCGACCGTCCTTCCAAAATAATCTTATAGTTATACCAGTTAATGTCCTGGAGGAATCGTTCCCGTCTCCGTTCGAGGTCAAGATTAAATTCATGCAACCTGTCCATGAAAGTAGTTTCATTCTCCTCATCAGGCGAAACTGAACCGGATGAAGACTGCGTTGAATCAGTAATTACAATCTGCAACTCCTCCTGAAAACCTCCGAAAATACCCTGCTCAGAATAACGAAACCGGAAACCTCCGGACAATTGCCCGGCACCTCTCCGTGGAAAAATGTTATAGTTGCCGGGTGATTGATCGAAACCCGGAAGCTGGCCTGTGCGGGCACTTTCGCGCGCCAGGCGTTGCTCGTCGAGTTCAAGCTGATCCACCACTCCCTTGAGCGCGTTCGTTACCATCCGGTCAAATTGCTCCTCCCGAATGTCAGATGCTGTCTTTATCAGGTTAGTTTGTATTACAATTAAACCCGATAGCACCAATGCCATCATTACAATTAATGTAACTAACATCTTTTTGCTCATACCGCAAAGATAAATTTAATAAAAGGCTGGATGAAACATCATTAACAATATTTAACAGGAGCCCCCGAATTGTAATTTTTATTAAGCTTTAAACCTGCAAACAAAAAATCAATCCTCTTTTTTCAGAATATCTTCGATAACTGAAGGGTAATATTTGTATTCAAGTTCATGAACTTTCTGCGCCACATCTTCAGGCGTATCGCCAGGCAACACCGGGCACCTGGCCTGAAAAATGATTTTCCCGTCGTCGTAAACCGGATTAACCCAATGAATTGTAATCCCTGATCCAGTATCTTTGTTTTCCACAACTGCCCGGTGAACGTTCATGCCGTACATTCCTTTGCCACCATACTCAGGCAATAACGCCGGGTGAATGTTTACTATTTTAAAATTATCGATTAAATCCCGGGGAATCAACCATAAAAAACCGGCCAAAACAATTAAATCGATGCCTCTTTCTTTTAAATTTCGAACTGTTTCTTCGCTTTTGTAAAGCTGTTGCCGGTTAAAAACGAAGGTATCAACACCATATTTTTCAGCACGCTTTAGTGCGCCTGAACCAGGCTTGTTACTCCACAAAGAATCAACTTCAATCAATTCATTTTCAGAAAAATACACAATAATATTTTCGGCATTTGTGCCCGCCCCCGAAGCGAATATGGCTATCTTCTTAACATTCATTTTATACACATTTTTTACACTGGAACATTTGAATAATCCGTTCAAATTTAGGATATTGCAACTTTATCATTCAAACATTATAACATCTTTTTTATATTTTTTCTTTGAAATATAAACCGTAAATGTATTACTTTGCAGCGAATTATTTAAAAAGTCAAATTTAGTATTAACCAAAAATTTAGAATTATGTCTGACGTTGCAGCAAAAGTAAAAGCAATTATCGTTGATAAATTAGGCGTTGACGAAAGTGAAGTAACCAACGAAGCATCTTTCACTAACGACCTTGGTGCAGATTCACTCGACACTGTTGAGCTGATTATGGAATTTGAAAAGGAATTTGATCTTGCAATACCGGACGACCAGGCTGAAAAAATTTCAACCGTAGGGGAAGCCATTAAGCACATCGAAGAAGCAACCAAGTAATCGAGAGAAATTCATTTATGGAATTTAAAAGGGTAGTAATTACCGGAGTAGGCACTTTAAACCCATTAGGCAATTCAGTTGATGAATTTTGGGAAAACCTGAAAAATGGTGTTAGCGGGGCCGATAAAATTTCCAATTTCGATGCCTCGAAACAAAAAACCCGGTTTGCCTGCGAAATAAAAAATTTTGATCCGAATTTATACCTGGATCGCAAAGAAGCACGCAAGTACGACCTGTACACGCAGTATGCACTTGCAGCGGCAAAACAGGCAATGGAATCCTCGGGGCTCGATTTGGAACAAATTGACCACGACCGTGCCGGTGTAATTTGGGGTGCAGGAATTGGAGGACTCCAAACCTTTTTTGAAGAAGCCCGGCAGTATAATGTGGACAACCCCCGTTTTTCGCCTTTTTTTATTCCAAAAATGATTGCCAACATTGCAGGTGGATTAATTTCCATCAAATACCAGTTCAGAGGGCCAAACTTTACCACAGTAACCGCTTGTGCATCGGCCACCCATGCAATGATTGAAGCCTTCAACATGATTCGGCTCGGTAAAGCAGAAATAATGATTACCGGAGGATCAGAAGCCGCAATCAACGAAGCGGGTGTTGCCGGATTTAACTCCATGCGGGCAATCTCTACCCGAAACGACGACCCAAAAACCGCTTCCCGCCCGTTTGATTTGGACAGGGACGGCTTCGTTATGGGTGAAGGTGCGGGAGCTTTCATTTTTGAAGAATATGAAAGCGCCAAACGCAGAGGAGCAAAAATTTATGCCGAAGTAGCTGGCGGAGGAATGTCTGCCGACGGATACCATATGACAGCTCCCGATCCTGAAGGCCGCGGAGCCAACCTGGTTATGAAATGGGCCCTTGAAGATGCGGAAATGAGACCCGAAGATGTGGATTACATCAATGTTCACGGAACGTCAACTCCGCTGGGAGACATTGCAGAACCGAAAGCTATTATTAAAACTTTTGGAGAACATGCCTACAAAGTAAGTATCAGTTCTACAAAGTCGATGACAGGCCACTTACTGGGCGCAGCCGGAGCAGTTGAAGGAATTGCCAGCATTCTGGCCATCAGAGACAACCTGGTTCCGCCCACAATTAATCACTTTACCGACGACCCTGAAATTGACAGCAACCTTGATTTTACATTTAACGTTGCCAAAGAGAGGGAAATAAATGTGGTTATAAGTAATACCTTCGGTTTTGGAGGGCACAACGCAACAATGGTTTTTAAAAAATTTTAAAAATCTGTGGTTAAAAGAATAGCACAACGAATAAAGCTCTTTTCGTCTCCTCGAAAAGAGTTTTATTTGTTTTTAAAAAAATTACTTGGATTTTACCCGGCCAACCTTAAACTTTACGACCTCGCATTTATTCATAAGTCGGCATCGGTTTTCGATTCGCAGGGCAACATGGTAAATAACGAAAGGCTCGAGTTTTTAGGCGATGCCATTTTAGGGGCTGTTATTGCCGATTTTTTATACAACCGGTTTCCGCAGCAAGACGAAGGGTTTTTAACCAAAACCCGATCGAAACTGGTAAACCGCACTTTTTTAACCCGGCTCACTTTCGATATGGGTCTGAACATTTACATCGACTCCAACACAATCAAAAACATTGACAAAAGCCACATTTACGGCGATGCCCTGGAGGCATTAATAGGAGCAATTTATCTCGACAAAGGGTACCAGGATGCCAAATATTTTGTCACAAAAAAAATTCTTTCACAATTTGTCAACCTCAATGAAATTGAACAGAAAGATTCCAATTTTAAAAGCCAGCTGATAGAGTGGTGCCAGAAAAACAAAAAAGAAGTTGTATTTGAAACTACTGAAGAAGAAGCGAAAGATAAATCAAAAGCCCCGCTCTTTGTGGCCGTGGCAAAAGTTAACAACAAAGTTTTTGGCAAGGGAACAGGAACATCAAAAAAAGAAGCGCAGCAAAACGCAGCGCACGAAACATTGAATAAGCTGAAGAATTAGTCTTTACTCCGAAACGGCTTTCGCACTTATAATTGCTATATTTGCACCCCAAAGAATAACAGATGAGCGACATTCTAATTTACGCAATCGGCTTTTTATCTCAAATCCTTTTTTTTGCCCGGAATATTGCCCAGTGGTTTTTATCGGAAAAAGAAGGGGAAGTAATTTCACCGGTGGTTTACTGGCAAATCAGCCTGGCAGCTTCCATTTTAATGTTAACCTACGGGATTTTGCGGAACGACTTTGCTATTGTGCTGGGGCAAATTATCGTTTACATGATTTACATCCGAAACCTCCAGCTCAAAAAAGCCTGGAAACTGATGCACCCCGCAACACGGATTCTGGCAATTGTAATTCCGCTAAGCTATATTGGCTGGCTAATGTTTAGCAGCACCTATAACTTCAGTTCCATTCTGAAAAACGAAAATGTCCCGCTTTTGCTTATGATTTGGGGTTCTGCCGGGCAAGTCATTTTTACCTTTCGTTTTATTTACCAGTGGATTTATTCTGAAAGGCGAAACGACTCATTTCTACCACTTGGGTTCTGGGTTATCAGCACCATTGGCTCGCTTATGATTTTCACCTACGCCATTTACCGCCTCGACCCGGTTTTGTTTGCCGCACACAGCCTTGGACTATTCATTTACATCCGGAACATTCTGCTGCACACCGGTCGTGGAAGCATATTCCGTAAACTGGAAAAGGTTCCTTACTTCAATAAAATAATGGGAAAAATTGCAGATAAAATGAAATAGGCCGGCAAAAAAATCCACCGGCCTGGCTTTTCTGTTTGCAAAAATTACAAACCCGAACTTATTAAACTCCTCGAAAAAAATAAATCGTAAAATTATTACCTTTATATCTTCAAAAAAAAATGCCAGACAGTAAAAAATATATCAATCGCGAGGGTTGGCTCTCCATTTTCGGAAACCTGTTTCTTTTCGGGCTGAAATACTGGGCAGGAATTGTAACCGGCTCGCTGGCATTAATTGCGGATGCCTGGCACACCTTAAGCGACTCTGTTTCATCGGTAATTGTTTTAGTTGGCGGAAAGATTTCGCGCAAACCTGCCGACGGTGATCACCCGTTTGGTCACGGACGGGCCGAACACGTTGCCGCATTAATAATTGGAGTTTTGCTGGCCATTGTGGCCTTCGACTTTGCAGTGAGTGCAGTTGATAAATTCAGTAAAGGGGAACAAACCGTATTTGGCGTTTTTGCCTGGGTGGCAACCATCGTTTCAATTTTGGTAAAAGAAGGTATGGCCCAGTATGCATTTTGGGCAGCAAAAAAAACGAACTCATCAATTTTAAAAGCTGACGGTTGGCACCACCGTTCCGACGCATTTTCTTCAGTAGTTATCCTGGTGGGTATTGCAGTAGGTAATTATTTTTGGTGGACCGATGCCGTACTTAGTTTTATTGTGGCAATGATGATAGGTTATGTCAGTTATCAAATTTTATCGAAAGAAATTACTTCGCTACTTGGGGAAAGTCCTTCGGATGAGATGCTGCTTTCGATTCGCGAAACCACCCAAAAAGCTTTTGAGGAACCGCTGCACCTGCATCATATCCACCTTCACAATTACGGGAATCACACCGAGTTAAGCTGTCATATTAAACTTCCGCCAGACATGTCCCTGAAAGAAGCCCATGAAATCTGCACGAAAATGGAAAACGTTATTTTGGATAAATTTGGCTTTATTTCCACTGTTCATGCAGAACCGATTGAGTGGTAACAACTAAGGCAACTCCACAACCTTAATATTCCTGAAATGAATCTCAGCACCTTCGGCTTCCAGGCAGATGTACCCTTTCTTCTGCGAAGCTTTGCTGATTCCGTTCACAAACTTACCATTTACCGAAAGTTTGATGGTGCCATCCACACAAACCACATCGTAGGTGTTCCACTCCCCTTTCCCTTTGCAGCGGTTTTCGATTGATTTACTGCGCACACCGCGCGGATTGTCGGGCACAATTTCCACGCCTCCAACGCCAAACAATTCGCCGTGAACATAAGCAATGGGCGGTTTTTCCCCGTTTCGGGCATTTTGGTTCACCCAGTCGAGCTCCAGCATTTGAACTTCCACCCCATCGGGCAGGCGGTTATCGCCCGGTTCAGCATTACTCCACACAAACGTGCCTGAATTTCCCCCGGCTTCCATGTGCCGCCATTCGATGTGCATAATAAAATTTTTGTATTCTTTTTCACTTCGGATAACGCCAATAGGCAACCCGGTGCAAACCAAAATATCGTTCTCAACCCTCCAGGTTTCCGGTTCGGTATTCACCTGAAACCAGTTAACAGAATTTCCTTGCACAACATCACCCCCAACAACATTTGACCACTGAACTTCTTTGCCAAAAGCAGCTACCAATTCCTGGGCAGTCAGATTCAGCGAAAACAAGATAAAAACTGAAAACAGTGCAATAATAAATCTTTTCATACTATTAAAATTGTTAATTTTTAAAGGTATAGTATGGAACTCGCATGTATTTTAATTATCCTCCTATGTGTAAATATTTTACATGCTCGTTT
>NZ_JBSQIC010000040.1:0-30934 GCF_055108615.1 Tangfeifania sp.
CGCAAGACATGATAGAGTGATTGATAAGCTTAAACAATTGTTACTGATTACCGATGTTTTAATAATGGATAAAGAGGTAGTGAATAATGCGCTTAATTCGGGCTTTAAAGATTTCGAGGATAGTTTACAAAATTTTGCAGCGATGAAACATGGTGAAATAGACGTCATTCTAACAAGAAATTTAAAAGATTTTAGTAAAAGTGAAATTGGAGTATTGACTCCGGAATCTTATATTAAATCCATTATCTCCAGCCGCTAACGCGCACACATATTTGTCTAAAAGTCAATATAATGCAAAAATCTATATACAACATCCCGGAAATGGATTGCCCCTCGGAAGAAAACCTTATCCGGATGAAACTGGAAGGCTTGGAGGGCATTCAACATCTGGATTTTGATATTGAAAACCGTAAACTTTCCGTTTTTCATTCTGGTGAATATGAAGAAATCACGATGCGGTTGGAAAGTCTGAACCTTGGAGCAAAACTGGTAAAAACTGAAAAAGCCGAAGTAACGGATTTTCGTGCCGAAAGCACAAGCGGCCAAACCAAATTATTGTGGACCGTTTTGCTAATCAATTTCGCTTTTTTTATCATTGAAATAACCACAGGTTTTATATCCGGTTCCATGGGGTTGGTAGCCGATTCGCTTGATATGCTTGCCGATGCCTCTGTTTACGGTTTGAGTTTGTGGGCAGTGGGCGCCGTCGTTGCCCGTAAAAAGAAAGTGGCCACCCTAAGTGGTTATTTTCAGTTGGCGCTGGCAGGTATCGGCCTGTTTGAAGTCATCCGAAGGTTTATTGGAGTGGAAGAAATACCGGATTTCAGGATAATGATTGGAGTGTCTGTGCTGGCCCTTATTGCCAATTCCGTTTGCCTGTACCTGCTGCAAAAGTCGAAAAGCCGGGAAGCCCACATGAAAGCCACCATGATTTTTACATCTAACGATATCATTATCAATACAGGTGTTATCGCGGCAGGTGTTTTGGTGTTGTTGACCCAATCAAAATACCCTGACTTAATCATTGGGGCCATTGTATTCTTAATTGTAGTCAGGGGGGCTTTCAGGATATTAAAATTAGGGAAATAAAACAATATGGCACATTCGCATGACCATACTACCCAAAAAGGACATGGCAAAGCATTTGCCATTGGAATTGGTTTAAATGCAACCTTTATAGCCGTTGAAATAATTCATTAGTGAGCGATATCGTGAGGGAAAATTTTAAAACAGCCCAGATTTTTGAAGAAAACAATATCGATTTTTGTTGCGGTGGTAATATTTCACTTAACGAGGCAAGCGAACAAGCTAACCTGAAAGTGCAGGAATTGATTGCACTAATTGAGCCTTCAATGGAAGAAACGGACAGGGATTCAAAATTTATTGAAAACCTTCCGCTGTATATTGAAGAAACGCATCATGCCTATATCAACGATAAAGCGCCTTTTATTCAGCAAAAACTGGATAAATTATGTAAAGTACACGGTGGTAACCATCCCGAACTTTTTAAGGTGAAAGAACTTTTTGACGGTGCATTTGGTAATTTAACCGTACACATGCAAAAAGAGGAATTAATTCTGTTTCCGCATATCCGTAATCTTGTTAAAGCAAAAAACGGTCAGCTTGACGAAGTGCCGGCATTGGGAAATATTCTGGATCCGATAAGTGTGATGAAGCAAGAACATGAGATTGAAGGCGAATTAATGAGTCAGTAAATTTGAAATAAAAAAGAAAATCTTCAAAACAAGAAAAGATTAACAAAATTCATTATACCCGTCTGATCCGGACGGGGATTTTTGTTGATGTTAATCATCAGGATGGCACCTATAAGGATATTTGTTGATTGGATTTGTCTTGTTCCCTGGCAGGGGGAATTTGGATGCATAGTCGGAGAATTTGCAAGATTCAGAAAATTCTTTTTTCAGAACTATCCGCGCCAAACTAACCGACGGTTACATCACTTTCAGTCAGGGAAAGTGAATTTTCTGTGACTATTCAATCAAATGTTGGATTTATTTTGACCAGGTAAATATTTTGTGTTTCACAACATACTTTTTATTTCGCAAAGCTTTGCGAAAACCTTTGCAGCAAAATTCAGACATACAGCAGCTTGCAGAGCTTCAAAAAATATAGCATCTTTGTATGGAAAGTAAAAATTTAAGAAAATGAAAACAAGAATTGTAGTAGCAGGAGCAGGTGGTTTTATCGGTGGGCACCTGGCACGTAAACTGGCTGACATGGGACATCATGTGCGTGCAGTGGACAAAAAACCGTTAACCGAATGGTACCAGGTACACGACGATGTGGACAATCTCGTGCTCGATCTCAACCTGAAAGAAAACTGTTACACGGCTTTAAACGGGTTTAACGAAGTGTTCAACCTGGCAGCCGACATGGGCGGTATGGGATTCATCGAAACCCACAAAGCCGATTGTATGCTGAGTGTGCTTATTAATACACACCTTTTGATGGCTTCCCGCGATTTGGGAATCACCCGCTTTTTTTATGCCTCGTCGGCTTGCGTGTACAATGCCACAAAACAGACCGATCCAAACAATCCGGGGCTGAAAGAAGAAGATGCCTATCCGGCAATGGCAGAAGATGGTTACGGCTGGGAAAAACTGTTCTCGGAAAGAATGTGCCGCCACTTTAAGGAAGATTACGGAATAACAACCCGGACAGCACGTTTTCACAATGTTTACGGACCGTTTGGAACTTATGATGGTGGCCGTGAAAAAGCGCCTGCCGCCATGTGCCGCAAAGTAATTGAAGGTGAATTATTCGGAAAAGATGAAATCATCATCTGGGGCGATGGCGAACAAACCCGTTCGTTTATGTACATCGACGAATGTGTGGAAGGCATCCTGAAAATTATGTACAGCGACATTGAGGAGCCGATTAACCTGGGCAGCGACGAAATGGTTTCCATTAACAAGTTGGTGGACATTGTGGAAGACATTGCCGGCTTCAAACTGAAACGAACTTATGATTTGGATGCCCCCAAAGGAGTGCGAGGCCGGAACAGCGATAACACACTGATTAAGAAGCATCTCGGCTGGGCTCCCTCCTACCCGCTCAAAGACGGAATGAAAAAAACGTATGACTGGATTAAAGAGCAGATGATAAAAGGAGAAAAGTCCAAATAACAATTGTCAAATCTCAAATAAATTCCAATTATCAAATATCAAACAGGAAAAATGAGATTCGAAATTGAGATTTCCCATTTTATTCTAAATGTTTGGAATTTGATTATTCTTAAATTGGAATTTATTTGTTTCTTGAAATTTGACTTTTGGAATTTCTTCAGGTATATTATTCGAACCAAAATTTTATGAGTAAAAAGGTAATGGTCAGCGGGTGTTACGACCTGCTGCACGCAGGGCACATCGCATTTTTTAAAACGGCTGCAAAATACGGAAAGTTGCATGTGTTTGTGGGGCAGGACGAAAACATCAAACTGCTGAAAGGAAAAGCACCTTATTTTTCGCAGGAGGAACGCAGGTACATGGCAGATGCGATAAAGTATGTTGAAAAAGCCTACATCGCCACCGGCTCGGGAATGCTCGATTTTGAGCCGGACATGAAAAAGCTGAAACCTGATATTTTTGTCGTAAATTCCGATGGTTACACGCCCGATAAAAAACAGGTGTGTGAAGAGAACGAGGTCGAACTCGTTGTGCTGGAACGCATCCCGGAGGAAGGACTGCCAGCCCGTTCAAGCTCCGGTTCCAAAAAAGAACTGAAGTTTCCCTACCGGGTTTGCCTGGCCGGAGGTTGGCTGGATCAACCCTGGGTTTCTGAGAAACATCCCGGTTCGGTGGTAGTGGCGCAGGTTTGGCCCACCATCGATTTTAACGACCGCGCGGGTATGGCCACCAGTTCGCGAAAAGTGGGCATCGAATTGTGGGGAGACCAGCTTCCTGAAGGCAATCCGGTGCGCAATGCACAGCTGCTTTTCGGGGCAGAAAATCCGCCCGGTTCGGAATACATTTCGGGTTCACAGGACCAGATTGGACTGCTCGTTCCGGGCATTTCTCGTCTCGACTATAACGGCAATTTCTGGCCGGCTCAGATTGAAAACACAACCGACCGCGAAACCTGCGAGTGGTTGTCGGAAGTACTGAACTTCGCTCCGTTAACTCCCCGTCCCGAAGGGTATGATCCCATTCAGAAAAAAAACCTCGAACCTGCTCTGATCAAACGCCTGGGGGAATCAGGGAAAGCTTGTTTTGATGCTATTCTGAAAAAAGATGTCAACCAACTCGGCGAAGCCATGAAAGAGACATTTCTCTGCTGGCGGGAAATACTTCCGCACACCGTACCCGACTGGGTAATGAAAGAGATGGAAGAAAACTACTTCCCAAATTATTCCGGGGCAATCACATCGGGTAGCGGTGGTGGATACGTTGTTTTTCCTTCAGAAGAAAAGATTGAAGGAACATTGAAAATCAAAATAAAATATTAAACCGATAATAAACCAAGGCATGAAAAAACTAATTCTTGCAACGATCATACTATCATGTTCAATTGTTTTAAATGCTGTAGCGCAAGATATTGAGCGGGCGAGACCTCGGGAATGGAGCAACCTAACAAGGGGGGGAGCATTTATCGACCGCTTTGAACCAATACCAACGATTGGTAATCTAACTGAACAAGCATGGGGTAGTCAAAATGTGATTCCGCGCTACACCGATAACGGAATAGAAGAACCGGATTGGTCCTACTGGGGTGGAAATATAATTATCGATACCGATAAAGAATATCATTTGTTTGTTTGTCGCTGGCCCGAAAACAATAAGAAAGGACACATGTACTGGCCCAATTCGGAGGTAGTTCATGCCGTTTCATCAAACCGGTTTGGTCCATACAAAGTAGAAGGTGAAGTGATAGGGAAAGGACATAATCCTGAAATATTTCAATTGGCCGATGGCAGGTTTGTAATATATGTTATCGATGCGTATTACATTTCTGAATCTTTGAATGGGCCATGGGAGAAAAAGAGTTTCGACTTCGATCCCAGAGACCGGAAAATTATCGAAGGTCTATCCAATCTTTCTTTTGCAACAAGAGAAGATGGTTCACAATTAATGGTTTGCCGTGGAGGTGGAATCTGGATTAGCAAAACAGGCACATCTAACTACTATCAAATCACAAATAAGAGCGTTTATCCTGCTTACGACGGAAAATATGAAGATCCGGTTATTTGGAAATCAGGATTTCAATACCACTTAATTGTAAACGACTGGTACGGAAGAATCGCTTATTACCTTCGGTCTTACAACGGAGTCGACTGGAAACTTGAACCCGGAGAAGCTTACAGACCCGGGATAGCAAAATACACCGACGGAACTATTGAAGACTGGTATAAATACGAACGCATAAAAATTCTGCAGGACGAATCCGGTCGTGCAGTTCAGGCAAATTTTGCGGTTATTGATACGATAAAATGGGAAGATTTAGGAGGCGACAACCACAGCTCAAAAAACATCTCTATTCCTTTAACCAAAGAGAAATTCCTGAAAATTCTGAACACTCAAAAGATAACCGATCAAACAAAAACGATTAAGGTCAAAATAATGGCAGAAAACGATTTTGATCCGGTTACTGATGTAGCTATTGAATCGTTGCGTTTTGGTGCTTCAGAAGAAGTTAATTTTGGGAGAGGTTGTAAAGCCATTAATTCATACACAGATGGGAAAGATTTAATTGTTGTTTTTGATGGAAAAGGAAACGGCTTAACAAAAACCAATTTTGCAGCCAAACTTATCGGCAAAACTCAAAACGGAAAACTCCTTCTTGGATATGCCAAACTTCCCGGATTCAAATATGAAAAACCGATTTTGTCAGCAGGTATGCCTGATTTTTCTTTTGCTGCAGAAGAAATCACAGCAACATTTGAAATTCAGAATTTCGGATTGGTGACTTCAGAAAAATGTACCTGGGAAATGAGTTGGGAAGGAGATGGCAAAATACATAACACAAGTGGGAATGTAAAATCGCTAAAACCATACGAAATAATGGAAGTGAAGACTTATTTCACAAAAGACATCCTTCCGCAAAAACAAGTCAGAATAAAAATTAGATTGAAAAACGGTGATCAAAAATTAGCGCTTTTTGACGCTGAAGTGGTTTTGGATTAGTATTTTCACTAAAATACAAAACTTGAAGAAAAAGAATTTAAATTCATTTTTATGGCCAAATACAAAAGATACTGTAAAGCACTGAAACTGAAAGACGATCCTCAATTGATTGAAGAATACAAAAAAGTACATGCACCCGGCGCTGCCTGGCCCGAGATTTCGCAGGGAATGCGCGACGTGGGAATCGTTGATATGGAAATTTACATCCTCGGCAATCAGCTTTTTATGATTATGGACACCGTGCCCGATTTCGACCACGAAAAAGCCATGAAAGAACTGGCGAAGAAACCACGTCAGGCAGAATGGGAAGCATATGTTTCGCAATTCCAGAAGACTTCTGCCAATGCTTCTGCTGATGAAAAATGGCAGTTAATGGAACGGATTTACAAACTGGATGAAGGTTAAAAATTGCTTGTTCGGTTTTTTTTGCTGATTTTTGAGCCACTAAAATAACAACTTTTCAGATGAAGAAATTGCTGCTCAATAATCTGGCCTTTTTCATTCCATACGCCCTGGTTTTGGTTGCCTCCAGTTTTTTGTTACTCAGCTACGAAAAAGCCGAACTGCACCTGATGCTGAACAACTATCACTCTCCGTTTTTCGATCAGTTCTTTCGCTTTGCCACTTATCTTGGCGATGGGGTAATGATTGCCATTATTGCCGTTGCACTTCTGTTTGTACGGTTCAGGTACGCTATCGCTTTTTTAATCGGAAGCCTTATAACAGCCGGCATTGTCAATCTTTTTAAAAAAGTATTGTTGGAAGATATGTACCGGCCGTCAAAGTATTTTGAATTATTTGAAAATACAAAACTTCACCTTGTTGAAGGGGTGAATTTGCATAGTTTGCAAAGCTTTCCATCGGGGCATACAGCTACAGCATTCAATGTTTTTTTCTTTCTCGCACTTGTGATAAAAAAGCCTGCACTAAAATTTGTGATGTTTTTACTGGCCATAACAGTTGCTTACTCACGCGTTTACATTTCACAGCATTTTTTAATCGATATTACCGTCGGTTCTATAATTGCTGTTCTCATAATGTTTTTCACCTATTTGTGGATGAAAAGCTGGAACAAAGAGTGGATTGACGGTTCAGTTCTGTCAAAATCAACACAACAGGCATGATTAAAAAAATTAACCAAACGAATCCCCTCAAAATACAGTTATTTATTTCAGTGGCTGCGGCCCTTCTTTTTATTCCGTTTTTGGGAGGTGTACATTTGTTCGACTGGGATGAAATTAATTTTGCCGAAGCCGCACGTGAAATGATTGTAACCGGCGATTACCTGACGGTTCAAATCAATTTTCAGCCTTTTTGGGAAAAACCACCGCTTTTTATCTGGATGCAGGTGCTTTCCATGAAGATGTTCGGTATTAATGAATTTGCCGCCCGGTTTCCCAATGCCATTTGTGGAATTGTCACCCTGCTGGTACTTTTTAGCATTGGCCGCAAAACAAAAAACAACCTGTTTGGCTTGTTGTGGGTACTCGCTTATGCCGGTTCGGTCCTACCCTTTTTCTATTTCAAATCAGGCATTATCGATCCGTGGTTCAACCTGATTATTTTTCTCGGTATTTATTTCCTGATGCTTTACGCCAATCCAGAGGATAAGAACAAAATCCGGAACATGTCACTTTCGGCGGCATTTGCCGGTCTCGCCATTCTCACCAAAGGACCAGTCGGTTTTTTGCTGATTGCACTAACCGGTGCCATATTTTTAATCTATGAGAAATTCAAAGTAAAAGTGAGGGGGCAGGATGTGCTGATTTACTTTTTGGTGCTGGCCCTGGTCGGTGGCTCGTGGTTTATTCTCCAAATTTTAAACGGCCATTTCGATACAGTAAAAGAGTTCATAGTTTACCAGGTGCGGCTTTTCCAAACCCAGGATGCCGGGCATGACGGCTTTTTCGGCTACCATTTTGTGGTGTTGCTTTTTGGTGTGTTTCCCTCTTCTGTTCTTGCATTGAAAGCTTTTCAGAAAGAAAAAAACAGTGACGAATTCTACCGGTTGCTGAAAAAATGGATGATCATCCTGTTTTGGGTAGTACTCATTCTTTTCTCCATCGTAAAAACCAAAATTGTGCACTATTCATCGCTGGCTTATTTCCCAATAAGTTTTCTGGCGGCGGCTTTTATTTACGAGGCATGGAAAGGAAAATTCAGGTGGAGCAAATGGATGTCGGTACTCACAATTTTTATTGCTTCTGTTATTTCGTTGCCTGTAATCGCTTTGCAATTTGTGGAGAAATACAAAAATGCAATCATCGAAAGCGATTTGATTCACGATCCTTTTGCGGTTGAAAACCTGAATGCCGAAGCCAACTGGACGGGATTTGAATTTCTGCCCGGAGTGCTGTTTCTAATCGCAGTGATTTTAATTTTCTCACTGATAAAAAAGAATAATCCGCTCAAGCGTGGCATGTTTTTGTGGGGAACCACGCTCTTCTTTACTTTTTCAGTGATTCTCGTTTTCGTTCCGCGAATTGAAAAATATTCACAAAACGCACTGATTGAATTTTTCAAATCGAAAGCTGGCGAAGATGTCTATCTAAAAAACCTCTACTTTAAATCGTATGCCACCTATTTTTATGGGGAAACGCAGCCACCGGAAAATTCTAATTTTTACGACACCGACTGGCTGCTCACCGGGGATATTGACAAAGACATTTATTTTGTTACCAAAATTCACCGGGCACACCAGCTCGAAGAATACGATGATATGAAAGAAATCGGCCGAAAAAACGGGTTCGTTTTTTACTTGCGAAAAGCGGATTAGACTTAGACACTATCATACACAAAATTAAATGGGGCTAAACAGGCTGTGTGAAAATTTGAAAAGTAAAGAAATTTTTTTGCACCGGGTTTCCTGACTGCCGTCAGGCAGGCAATCCGGTGATTGTATGACGAAAGAAAACCGGCTTTAGCCATTAATTATCAAAATCTTAACGGCTGAAGCCTAACCTTCGGTTATGAGAATTTTAAACACCGGGCTAAAGCCACGGTGTAAAAATGTGTTTGGTATCCTTTGCCGTCCGATTTATCGGACGGATTTTAATGAATCAAAAAAGTCGGGACTTTAGTCCAATCTATTAATGTTAAGGGCTAAAGCCCATTATTCTGCTGCATGTCTTGACCCGTTGGATAAATCCAACGGCAACTAATAATCGAATTTTCACACAGACTGCTTTGTGAACGGATTTATAAAATGTAGAAGATTAAAGGGGTTTCAACCCCATTCACTTTGTTTTCAAAATATCTTCCAAGTTCCGAATTCAAAAGATCATTCAACAAACTTCCTGTAATAGTTGGCTTTCTGGTCGTCGTTAAACCGGGCGTAAATATTGGCCATGTAGGGTGCATATTTTTCTCCGGGATTTTGCTCCCACAGTTTTTCAAAGTAAGAAAGTGCCACTTTAAAATCGGCAGTTACTTTGTCGAGTTCATCCAGTAAAATGCGGTATTGGCTGCGGGTTTTATTGTTGTTGTACTTTTCCATTTCGCGCTGGTAGCGGTTTTCAGCTTTCCAGTAATACTTCATGGCTTCCCACTCGAGCGCACCGGTGTGGTCAGGATTAATTTCCAGCAATTCACTGCTCACCGAATCAACCACTCCTTCGTTTTCAAGCTTTTTATTTATAGCGAAAAACTTTTCAATATTTTCCCTTTCACGCTGTTTTTCCAGGGGCAGCTTTTCCCAAACAGCCAGGGCTTTTTCATCTTGATCAATTTCATCGTAAATAGAAAAAAGCCGGCTGTTCACTTCCGGATTATCTTTTCTGAAATTATCGTAGTAATATTCCAGAGCGGTCAGTTCTTTCGAGAGGTTGTCCATGTCCTTATAAATTTCAGCAAGCGTGGTGTACATCTCTTCATCAGCATAACCCGCCCACCGTGCCTGATCGAACCAATCCGCTGCCTGGTTATTCATGCCAGCTTTGAACGCCGTTTTAGCTGCATCGGCATATTCAGCACCACTTATTTCATTTTCGGCTTCCTTCTGTCCGTTAAAATAAGTTGTCCAGGCCTCCACTGCCTGTGTGTAATCCCCTTCCGACACAGCCTGTTGGGCATTTTGCTTATACTGGGTAAAGTTTTTGGGACCTCCACATGCTGCTGAAATTAAAACCAATGCAAGCAGAATACTATTTCTCATTTTCATATTTTTCTTCATTTGCGCGACAAAGCTATAATTTTTTGCGATTTTCGTGTGTTCCAAAATTCGTTCCATTCTTTTAACGAGACGGTTCGCAAAATATTTGATACTCCAAAAAATCTTCATTATTATTAACATCCATGAACAATCTGTTTAACAAAACGTATTCCATTGAAAGCAATTCCAAAAAATCAGGCCAATGCAGGAATTAAATACCGTTTACTTGTGGGGAATCCGAATCGACGAACCGGTGGTAACCGTAACCGACCTATTGGTTTCGTTTTTCTGTTTGTTATATGCCTGGAAGCTTC
The DNA here is from genome assembly GCF_055108615.1 of Tangfeifania sp. Classification (NCBI taxonomy): domain Bacteria; kingdom Pseudomonadati; phylum Bacteroidota; class Bacteroidia; order Marinilabiliales; family Prolixibacteraceae; genus Tangfeifania; species Tangfeifania sp. The sequence goes on from NZ_JBSQIC010000040.1 coordinate 10,605, forward strand.
ACCAATCGGGAAAAACCGAAAAAACATTTCTCTATTTCAAAATCTATTTTTTTACCATGGGAATTGCCACTTTCCTGGGAGGCGTTATCGGTCATGCTTTTTTGTACCTTTTTGAAAATTTCCGGGGTGAACTTTTTTACTGGAAACTCCCGGGCTGGATAATGAGTATGATTTCCATTATGTTCGTGGAACGGGCGGCAATTGAACACACCCGGATTTATTTAAGCAAATCGATTGTCAGCAATTTTAAAGTGGTGAATATTATTGAGTTTCTCATTTTCCTGACGCTCACCGTTACCACGCTTAATTTCTTTTTTGTGGAATTTCATTCGGGTTACGGACTGATGTTTGTTGTGCTTTCGCTCGAAAGTTTTCTGTTTTACAAGACCCGCAATATTGCCGGGAAATACATTCTCACCGGCATTGGTTTTGCTGCCGTGGCTGCCCTAATTTTCATGAATGAGATTTCGTTTCACCAGTGGTTTAACCACATCAGCGCAAGTCATGTATTAATGACCATTGCCGCTACTTTTTTCTATTTGGGAGCTGTTCGTATTGACATGTCGGAAATAAAATAAAAAGATAATTTTCATTATGTCATTCTGTATGAAAATTTCCGAAAATAAATTCAATCTTTCTGTAACATAATCCCCATTCATGAGTCTTATCAGAAAGCCTATTTTTATGAAAACGATGACAATGCTCTTCCTGTGTATCATTTCCATTCAAATAGCCATTGCACAGGAAATAACAAAAAAACGCTACATCGCCAACCTGGTAAATGGGTACGACATTAATGTTGACGGGAAGCTGGAAGAACCAGCCTGGCAATCGGTGAATTGGGAAAACCAGTTTGTGCAGTTTCAACCGAATGAAGGCAAGCCTCCTTATCAGCAATGAAAAAGATTTTGAAAATAGCCAGAATTATAACCTGGGAGTTGGTTACCGTCCATTCAAAGCCCTGAGAATTGATGTTTCGCCCGGGTTCAACAAATCGATGGATGAATTGCAGTACGTCACCGTTCTTTCAAAAAGAGAACGGTTCCATTTACTATATTTACTATATTTCCGATACCTTCTTCTACCTTAATACGGTACGAATCGACATGTCAGAGACGAAGGAATAATTTCAAAAAATAATTCAATGCTATTAATCGGTTTTTTATTCAAACACCCGCTAAACGGCATTAAAAATCAACGATAAATAACTTTCATCAGTTATCTCGCCCTCACTTCGCGGCGCATAAATGAAACATAGCCAATTACGAAACAAAGTACTGTAGCGGCAATCAAGCCGGTAAGCTGAGGCCACGAAATCAAAATACTCTGTCCCAGGGGCAGCGGACCAGGAATAGCCCCCTGGGTCTGCTGCATGGTTAGCGGTCCCAAACTCCGGATGGAAGGCACTAACAACGACGAAGTAACTTCGTTAAACAACTGGCTGGGAAGCACGTGTAACAACCCGAGCCTGAATTTTTGGAACGCCAGTATCTGCGCCGGGGAGGCATACCTTCCCGGATCGAGGGCATTTGAAATAACATCGACAATCATAGGGTAGAAAATGGTTGTAAACAACCAGAAACCGATGCCTACCAACGCTGATGTGGCCGGTTGGCGGAAAAGCACCGAGAATAAAATGGAGAGGTTTAGCCAAAAAGCTACGTAAAGGATACTTAGTAAAATGAAAAATACAATCCGCCAGAATTCTTCGGCTGTCGGCGGAATGCCGGTGGTTAGCATTCCAAATCCCATAACCAGGAACCCGAGGACAAAAAACATGATGCTGATTAATTTCAGGGCAGCTACAAACTTGGCATTCAAAATAGAATCGCGGTGGATGGGTTGCGCTAAAATATGGCTCAGCGTACCTCTGTTTTGTTCAGAATTGATGGCATCGAACCCGAGGCTGATGCCCAGCAACGGTCCCAAGAAACTTATGAACACGATAAACGACGGTAATGTTCCGTCGGATAGGGTGTATAATTTCAGGAACAAAAAAGGTTCGCCCGTTCCGGATGCATTGATCCCTTCGCTGCTGATGGTCGATAAAGCAGTGTAGATGGAACCGAAACAGGTTAACACAATAATGGAGACAAGAATAACAAAACGCCAACTTCTTACGTGGTCCGAAAGCTCTTTATCAACAATTGCATTAAAAGAATTTTTAACGGTATTTTTATTTTTAACTCCTTCCAGCCAGCGCAAAGCAGGCGAGTGCCGGCCTTCCTTCCTGTTTTCTTTATTTTGTAATGGTTGTTCATTCATTTTGGTCACCTCCTTCAAAATAGCGGTAATAAATTTCGTCGAGGCCAAATTCCCGCCTGTTCAGCAAACGCAATTCAGCTCCCGATTCCAAAACAGCACGGGCAATTTCCCGGCTGGCATCGTGCGTACATTCAAACGAAAAAACATTCTTTTCGAGGGTGATATTTTCAATTCCTTCAACCTCTTTCACTATCTCTTTCATCGCTCCCACCGATAACATCTGAGGTTGCCCTTTGCTGTTTACTCCTTCCGTATCAACACCTGCTTCGATGATATAAGGCGTTCCTTTAAAAAGCTTTTTCGAAAGCGAACGGATGTCTCCTTCGGCAAGGAGTTTCCCTTTTACAAAAATGCCCACACGGTCGCATACTTGCTGTACCTGGTGCAGGTGGTGCGACGAAAACAGAACAGTAATTCCCTCTTCTTTTCCGAGGGCGGCAATCAGGTTAAGAAACTCGCGGACTCCCGTGGGGTCGATTCCCAGGGTAGGTTCGTCGAGGATGATCACACTCGGGTTCTTTATGAGTACGCCGGCAAGACCGAGTCGCTGCCGCATTCCACGCGAATAAGTTCTCACCTTTTTGTTCATTGAGCCGGAAAGGCCAACCCGTTCGATCAACTGGTCGGTGCCGGCTTTTACCTCGTTTTCGGGCAGGCTGTTCAGGCGGGCCGTGTACAAAAGGTTTTCGAGTCCGGTCAGGTCGTTATAAAAACCAACATCCTCGGGCAGGTAACCTACCTTTCTTTTCACCTCAATAGGCCTGCTTACCGGGTCAATTCCATTGACCCTTACCGTTCCCGAATCGGGTTCCGTCAACCCGAGCATCATCAGGATGGTAGTGGATTTACCTGCCCCGTTGGGCCCCAGTAGGCCGAATATCTCTCCTCTACCGATGGTCAGGTTGAGGTGATCGACCGCCGTTAGCGTACCATATTTTTTGGTTAGTTCAACCAGTTCGATACTATTTTCAGCCACGGCTTACCTCCTTCCGTATTTGCGAAAAAGATAATAAACAACTCCTACTGAAGCAAGAATAATAAGAACTCCAATCCATCCGATCAGCATGGGTGTCCTGACAGAAATCCGGAAAGACACTTCTTTGGAAACTTCCGGGGTTTTTGCCTTTAGTTCATTCACATAATCGCCGGCTATGGCTTTACGGGGTGCTTTTATGGTGGCAAAAACATTTTTCGATGTACCGGGTTCGATCCGGTCAATTGTTTTCGGATCGAAAACGACCTCCCATTCCTTAGGTTTGGCAGCGCTAAACTCAATATCTGTCAGATCGGATGAGCCGGTATTCCTGACCATCAGTTCGAGCCTTTTTTCATCACCTGCCGTAATTTTCGAACTCAATAAACCGGAAGGTGTTGAAAATTCCATATCGTAGTAACCGGTAATAACTACTTCAAGATTGAGCCGGGAAGTGCTACCGGTGGTAGAGGCAGCTACCGGAATTTCGTAAGTTCCTGCCTTTGCCTGGTCCGGAGGGTCAATTTCAATCGTTATATCTTTAGTGGTATTGGCTTCAATCTCGGCCGACGTGACCTGCTTATAATTCACTTTGAATGCCACTTTCCATCCGCGTGGAGCATCCGCCCGAAAGGCATACAGTTGCTTTTCGGCTGTTTGGTTCCGTAGGTTCGCTTTAAAAGTAAAAGTTGATTTGGCCTGGCCCTCCATGTTGGCCTGGTCAGTATCAAACTCCGTTTTAAATGTTCCTTTTTCTGAAACATAAATACTTAACGGCAACAAAGTTTCATTACCGTCCCATAAATTAAAATCATATCGCCCTCTGTTCACCTTTAACGGAACGGTAACGTTGAGCTTTACACTCTCCTTCTCGTCCGGAAGTACAGATAACCGCTTAACATTCCATCCGCCCGATTTAAGGGTATGATTCCAGTTGCCGGGCAACCCTGAAACTACAATGTTTAAAGTTTTAATCTCTTCGGTGTTGTTTATTACATCAATGGTGTAATTGACCGATTCGCCGGGTGGAACTGAAATCCTTGAGTAAGGAGTATAAAACACAACCCCGTTGCTCTCAGCCGAGGCGTAATTTCGGGACATAAAAAAACCCGTCAACACAAAATAAATAACCATTACTTTTGTAAAAGTTGACATAACAGAATTCCTCCTTTAAATAAATATTACGATTAAGTTGTCGGGTAAAATTAAAAATCAACCTGCGAAATAAAAAGAATCATTTGTGCAGAACAAGAAGGCAAAATCCATCTCAACAAACAAAGAATATGATATACAAAACGTTATGAGGGATGTTAAAAACTTTTAAAAAAAATTACTGCCATACTTCCGGGAACGTCGCTCAATCCCGGAAGTACGACAAAGGAGCTACTAAAGAACAGCCTCCCGGGAAAATCCATATTAAAAAAAGGGGAAAATCGCAGGGAAAAACTACTGAATATTTATTTCGTCCCCCATAAGCCTCACCTTTCCTGAGACAAAAGTTGTCCCTTTAGCCCCGGGTTGCCCGCCGCCCACATAAACGGTGAAATCGCCCGGTTCAATCACTCTTTTTTCATCTTCATCAATCATTGAAAACTGACGCGGCGTTAATTCAAACTCCACCGTTTTTGTTTCGCCGGGTTGCAGGTGAATTCGGTTAAAACCTTCGAGCTGAACAATCGGACGGGGTGTGGAAGCTTTTTCGTCGGTCAGGTACAATTGCACTACTTCGTCACCTTCCATATTGCCGGTGTTGGTCACAGTCACTTTAACTTTTACAGATTCGCCGGCAGTAGCTTCCGAAGGCAGTTCCAATGCGTCGTATTCAAAGGTGGTATAACTCAATCCGTAACCAAACGGGTAAAGCGGTTCACCCTCAAAATAGCGGTAGGTGCGGCCTTCCATATCATATTCTTCAAAGGGTGGCAACTGGTCAACCGATTTGTAATAGGTAACCGGCAAGCGTCCTGCCGGGTTGTAATCGCCCATAAGGACATCGGCCACGGCATGTCCGCCTTCCTGCCCGGGATAACCGGCTGAAACAATCGCATCCAGGTTTTCGTCGGCCCAGTTAATGGCCAGTGCGCTTCCATTGAGCAATACCAAAACAACAGGTTTTCCGGTTGCTTCAACCGCTTGCATCAGCTCGCGCTGTGTTCCCGGCAGTTTCAGGTGGGTGCGGTCGCCGCCGGCAAAACCATCCACATCAATATCCATTTCCTCACCTTCCAGCCGTTGTGAAAGGCCTAATACCAACACAACAGCATCAGCTCTTTCAGCCAATTCAACGGCTTCCTTCTGCATATCCGGATTTGGCATCGCCCAGAGCAAACGGGCATCACCATCGCCATGCCAGTTTTTGTATTCGTACACAAACTTGTATTTTTTACCGGCCTCCAGCTCCACTGCTTTTTCATGATGAAAGGCGTGGTGTTCAGTATTATGGCTGAGGATTTTTTCGCCTTCAAGCCAAATATCGAGCGTGGGCATTCCCCAGCAACCTAAACTGTAGGTTCCGGAAACAGGCGGCACCAGGTAACCAGTCCAGCGAATGCTGAAATCGTCATCAGGCAGTGTGGGTACCGGAGCATGCGATTCCCAGTAAAAATCAATATTTTCATCAACACGGGTAAATACCGGATCGCCTTCCAGTTCGGCATTGTCGAAATATTCGCCCGTAACTCCCGGTTCACCTTTTTCGGTTACCAAAAATTCACCGGGAATGGGATGCAAATTTGAAACTCCTTCGGCCAGGTGAGAACCTTCGGCAAAAAGGATTTCAGTGCCGTTGAGTTTGCTTTTCAGCCCTTCAAGAATTGTCACCGGATTTTTTGGTATTCCATTGTAATTGCCAAGCAAGGCTTCCCAGTTATCGGCATTCGGACCAATAACGGCCAGCTTGTTTATATTTTTTGAAAGCGGTAACGTGTTGTTTTTATTTTTCAACAAGACAATACTTTTCTGAGCAGCTTCCAGCGCCAGTTTCGCATTTTCTTCGGATGCATTTTCAGTGAACGGAATTTGTGCATACGGCACATCCTCGTTATCATCGAACATTCCCAGTTTAAAACGTGCGGTAAACAAACGTTTCACAGCTTTGTCAATTTCGGCTTCATCGATAAGCCCGCGTTTTACAGCTTCGGTGAGGTGTGGATATGAATTTCCGCAATTTAAATCAGTACCATTTTTTACAGCCACGGCTGAAGCTTCGGCGGCATCGGCTGAATAGTCCTGAAACCGGAAAAAATCGGAAACCGCCCAGCAGTCGGAAACCACATAACCTTCGAATCCCCACTCGTTGCGCAGAATATTTTCAAGAATTGGATTGGCACAGCACGGATGGCCCCGGAACTGGTTATAGGCCCCCATTACAGAATACACACCGCCTTCAACCACTAAATCGCGAAATGCCGGAAGGTAGGTTTCCCTGAGGTCGCGCTCGCTAACCAACGCGTTAAACTCATGCCGCAATGGTTCGGGCCCGGAATGAACCGCATAATGTTTAGCTGTTGCAACTGTTTTCAGGTAATCCGGATTATCGCCTTGTAGCCCCTTTACAAATTGGGTTCCCAGTTTCCCGGTCAGGTAAGGATCCTCGCCGTAAGTTTCGTGTCCCCTTCCCCACCGCGGGTCACGAAAAATATTGATGTTGGGCGACCAGAAAGTAAGCCCCTGGTAAATTCCACGTTTCCCGCGGCGAACAAACTCGTGGTGCTTCGCCCGGGCTTCATCCGAAATGGTTGTTGCCACGCGGTTAATCAAATCTTTGTCCCACGAGGCGGCAATGGTAATCGACTGCGGGAAAACAGTGGCATAACCGGCACGCGCCACACCATGTAAACTTTCATTCCACCAGTTGTATTCCGGTACGCCTAACCGCGGGATGGCAGGTGCCGTGTAAACCATCTGGTTAATTTTCTCCTCAACCGTCATTTGCGACACGAGAATATCCACCCGCTCATCAACAGGCAGGTTCGGATTTAAATACTCAAAGTTAGTGAATTGCGCGAAGGAAGTTACGCTGACCAAAATCAAGCTCAGGTTAATCAATATTTTTTTCATCGGTCTGTAATTTTTTATGTTTACGTTCTACTGTTCTGTTCTGGTATGGTAAAATTAACGATTTCTTCCCACATTCTGCAATATTTTATCGTAATTTGTAAACTGAAAACGAACAATGAAAATGAGTGATAGCTCAAAAAAATATTATAAAAACTACTACAACCTAAGGAAAAATATTGATTCCGCTACAGCGAAGCTGGCAAAGAAACACCACAAATACATGGAGTGCAAAGCAGGTTGCGACCTCTGCTGCATGGACTACGGGATTTTACCTGTTGAATTTTTCTCTGTCGTGGAAGAATTAAGAACCAACAATTTTGATAAAGCAGCATTGCCCCAAAAACCAGAAAATAATGATTCGTGCGTGTTTCTGAGAAATCATGTTTGCACCATTTATCAATCGCGTCCGGTGATTTGCCGCACCCACGGGCTGCCGCTACTTTTCACCAACGATGAAGGCGAGTGGCAACTTTCGGCCTGTGAATTGAATTTTACACAGTTCAATTTTGAAAATTTCACAACCGAAAATACCTACCCGCAGGATAAATATAACAGCGAACTTTTCCTGTTAAACCGGGAATTTATTGCTGAATTTGAAAAAGGAAAGTACAATCAATTTGATTTAATTCCCCTGAAAAAGTTGAAAAATTATATATAAACACCAACAAACAAAAAAGCAGGCTTGAGAAAACCTGCTTTTTCACTTAGGATGGTTGCAATTTAATATTCGTCTTCGTTAAAAAAGAAATCGTCTTTACTGGGATAATCCGGCCAGATGTCCTCGATACTTTCGTAAACTTCGCCTTCGTCTTCAATTTCCTGTAAATTTTCAATTACTTCAAGCGGTGCACCCGAACGAATGGCGTAGTCGATCAATTCATCTTTGCTCGCCGGCCAGGGAGCATCCTCCAGTTTTGAAGCTAACTCAAGTGTCCAATACATCTTAATGAATTTAAGCGGTTCAAATCGTTTTTTACAATGCCGCGAATATAATAAAAAAAGATTACGAACTACAGCAGACACGATTATTTTTGCGGCTGCCTCCAAGGCATTTCCTCTGTGCCACTGATAGCATTGAGTTTACGGGCCAGAACAAACAAAAAATCGGACAACCGGTTGATGTATTTCATAATTTCGGGCTGAACAAAAGCTTGCTCGGAAAATTCGAGAATGCGTCGTTCCGCACGACGGCAAACAGTGCGTGCCACATGACAATACGCAGCAGCCGGTACACCGCCCGGCAGAATAAACTGCGTGAGTTCCGGAAGTTCTTCATCCAGCTCATCTATGGCTTTTTCGAGTTTGGCGATGTCTTCTTCCGATATTGAAAGTTTTGAAGTAACGGCCTCTCCTTTTTCATCGGAAGCCAGCCGGGAACCAATGTTAAACAGTTTGTTCTGAATTTCAACTAAATACTCCTTGTATCCTGCAGGAAACTCAAATGAACGAATTACGCCAATTGAAGCATTCAGTTCATCTACAGTTCCGTATGCTTCCAGCCGAATATCGTATTTTTTTACTCTGGTGCCGCCTACCAGTCCTGTAGTTCCGTCATCTCCTGTTTTAGTATATATTTTCCACTCTTTTCCCATTCAAAAATAGATATTTAATAAACCGGGTCCGGGTTTACCTCGTCCGATTCAATTTCTCCGTCTTTTAATTTTACTACGCGGTGTGCATGCCTTGCAATATCTTCTTCATGTGTTACCATCAACAACGTGTTTCCCTTTCGGTGAATTTCTGCAAATAATTTCATAATTTCTTCCGAAATTTTTGAATCGAGGTTACCGGTAGGTTCATCGGCCAGCAGCAACGAGGGGTGGTTGACAAGCGCACGTGCTATTGCCACCCGTTGCCGCTGCCCGCCCGAAAGTTCATGGGGCTGATGTAACATACGGTCGGCCAGGCCAACATCGGTTAATGTACTGACTGCACGGTTTTTTCTTTCATTTTTACGAATCCCCGAATAAACCATCGGCAACATCACGTTTTCCAATGCCGAACTGCGGGGGAGCAGGTTAAATACCTGAAAAACAAATCCAATCTCCTTATTCCGGATTTCGGCCAGTTGATTGTCAGACAAACGGCTCACGTCGCGTTTATTAAGAATGTAAGAGCCACTGGTGGCCGTATCGAGGCAGCCGATAATATTCATCAATGTTGATTTACCGGAACCGGAAGCGCCCATTATGGCAACATATTCGCCTCTTAAAATATCGAGTGTAATATTTTTAAGTGCGTGAACTACCTGGGTTCCTACGCGATAGTTTTTAGAAATCGATTCCAGATGGATTACTTTTTCTTTCATCGTTAATTTAGTTACTGTTTCAACACGATCCTACACCTTCCTGTTCAGTTAGAAAGCAAAAATATATAACAAAACGGAGGTTCCTGTCTCATTTTTATCGTTTCATTGGTATCGTTTTAAAAGATAATGTTACGAAGTGGACGATAATTTTCATTCATCCCCGGTAATTGCAGGTAACGATCTCATTTTGCGCGGGTTTAATTCACTCTATTGTTTTTCTGAAAACTAATTGACACATATCTACGAAGTATAAAAAGCTCCGGGAGAAAACTGTTTTTTCTCCTTTGGAGCTTGCTCAAAATAGTTACGGAAAAGTGTAAACCGCTGCGATTTCGACTGCGTTCTTTTTTGCCGAAGATAGCTGAACCTCAATGGTGAATGTTTTTCCAGTTCAACAAGGTAATCTGCCGAATAATAATCCGGGTTCATCCCTGCCGACTCGATAATCATCATTTCAATGCTCCGGTTCATCAGCCGCAGCATCCTATCGATATCCACCCCATCAAAGCACCTCATCTCTTGCATTATGGTGCGGCCAAAGTTGATGGTTTTATTTACAAAAACGCCGAGCTCTATGTTTTTATCCCTGCAGGAAAACAGGGTTTTGGTGTGCCCTTCTGTATCTTCTTTCACATCCTGAATATCATCGAGCAACTGCAAATAAACGCCGTAGCCAAACAAAGCCTGCTCCTGTTCACGCGTCAGCCGGCCTGCCACGAGATAACCATCGGCCAATACCGAACACATTCTTTAAAAACGCTTTGAAATACGGAAAAAATGATTGCCCCGGATCTTCATTCCGAAGTGAACGCACATTTTCCCTTGATTTGAGCACCTCAAGTTTTTGCTGAAACTGCTGAAAATTTTCTTCGCGCAGTTCCTGTTCGTCGGAAGTGTAAGTCTTTTCAAATTCAGGAAGGGTTTCCGGGCTTTTTTCCCAGACCTTCACGGTGTGCCCGATAAAATCAGTTACAGCCAGCATGGTTCTCATAGTTTGAAAGGTAAAGATAGTTATCTGTCAAATACGAACTACATTTTTTAAATAACCACCGGAATTTTTTCGGTAAACTGGGTATGGGTTTCGTAAAAACGTTATAATACGACAACTAAAAATCAGTAATCCCGAAGGGGTAAAACGATCCATTAGTCAAACTGCATGGTAAATGGAAGTAATTTTCAGGCTACTTCGTAACGAATTCCGTTAGGAAAATTTGTTTTTTTCGAGGCATTGAGGATTTCAATTCCGATGATATTTCCGGATTCATCATAATCTAATATTACGTCCTTTTTTTCCTGATCGCTCTCAGCAACTTTGGCTTTGGTTATTTCGATATAAATTGAATCAACATCCTTATTGTATTTAATAACCATATTTTTCAATTTTAGTAGTTCTGTAAACAGTAATAATTTTTGCAGGATTCAACTTTTCATTGACAAATACTCTATAAATGAACTTTTTATCCTCCTTTGTTAGAAGTTTTGAATATATTTTTGTTTGTTGATCCTGATCAACACTGAAATCAAAGTTCTGTAATACTTTAAAAACATCTTCTTTCTTAATGTTTCTGGCTTTCATACGTTCCAGTGCATGATCTGAAAAATCAAATTCCATTTTGTAAAGTTAACGAAATCTTTCTCCTTACAAGCTGTTTTACCCATGTTAAATTTGTTGTTCGCGGTGAATGAGAACAACATTTACAGGGTAATTGTTTCGCAGGTGGTCAGCAACTTTCTCAGCAGCGTACACCGAGCGGTGTTGCCCGCCGGTACAGCCAAAGCTTACGGAGAGATGTAAAAATCCACGTTCCAGGTAATTTTTCACCGACTGGTCAACAAGCGCTTTAACCGGTTTTAAAAACCATTCCATTTCCGATTTTTGCTCCAGAAATTCCTGCACTTTCAAATCTTTTCCGGAAAGGTCTTTGTACTCCGGGTAGCGCCCCGGATTGTTCAACGCCCGGCAATCGAACACAAACCCGCCACCGTTTCCTGAAGGATCATCAGGAATTCCTTTTTTATAGGAAAAGCTCATCACGCGCACTGTTAACTCGCTGTTACTGCTACGTCCGTATTCTTTCAGCGTTTCTGACTGGGTGAGCAGCTTTAATACATTCAGCAACTCGGGCATCCGCACCGGAAGTTTTAGCTTCGGCAACAGGTTTTCAAGGTTTCGGATGGCAAAAGGAATACTTTTCAGGAAATGCTCTTTTTTCTCGTAAAACCCCCGAAATCCGTAGGCTCCCATTGCCTGCATAATGCGAATCAGCACAAAACCGTTGAAATACGAAGTAAATTCATCTTCATTCACATTCATGTAATTTTTCAGTTCAGCAAGATAAAACTGAAAAAGCTGGTTGCGGGCATCCTGCGGAATATCTGCTTTGCCGTCGTACAGCAACGAAGCCAAATCGTATTGCAACGCACCGCGGCGTCCGCCCTGGTAATCGATAAAATAGACATCGTTATCTTTCAGCATTATGTTGCGCGACTGAAAATCGCGGTACATAAAAAACCCGGAGGGAGCAGAAAGCAGATAATTACTGAATGCCTGAAAATCATCTTCGAGTTCCTGCTCGTCGAACGGGATCTTCGCCAGTTTCAGAAAATAGTACTTGAAATAATTCAGGTCCCACATCATCGACTGCTTATCGAAAGCTTCGCGCGGGTAACAAACCGAGTAGTTCAGATCCTTTCCGGCAATAATCTGAATTTTGGGTAAAACCTGGAGCACTTTACGGTATTCAGAAATAATGTTTTCCGAAAAACCTTCCGACTCGCGGGTTTTGGAGAGATAATCAAAAAGCGTGGTGTCGCCTAAATCTTCGAGCAGATACTTTTTTAAATCCGAACTCACGGTATAAATTTCAGGCACCGGCAATTCTTTTTTCCGGAAATGATTGGTAAACGAAAGAAACGCCGTGTTCTCCTTCACATCGTCATTAAATGCGCCAATAACTGAGCGGTACTCATTTTGCAAACGGCAGTATTCCCTGTCGGAGCCCGACGCGGGCAACATACTGAATGAATCAACCTTTTCCTGAAAATGAGTTTCGAACAACTGGATTATTTCATTTTTCTCTTCAGTATTCAATTTTATGAAAGTTTAAAGATTAAACGTATTTTTATATTTTTTGAAACGCTAAAGATGGCAAAAACCAAATTCAAAAGTACCTGTTTTTTAAGGATACTCCGGAATTTTTTTATTCTCACCGGAATTTTCTTTCTGGTTTGTGTGGCGCTGGCTTTTACCACGCTTCCTTTCCGGGGAATTCACTGGCTGGGCACCAGCAAATCGGAACTGAAATGGCAGCCGGAAACCATCATATTACTTGGCGGTGGCGGAATGCCCAGCGAAAGCAACCTGATGCGCAGTTGGTACGTGGGAAGGGCTTCCGAAAATTTTCCCGAAGCCAGCGTACTGATTGCCATGCCGGGGGAGTTAACGGACAGCATGAGCACGCCACTAAAAATGAAAGAAGAACTGGTGTTGCGAGGGGTGAATCCCGAACAGATTCAGTTTGAAAATGAAGGAACCAACACCCGATCGCAGGCGCTGAACTGCAAAAAAAAACTGAATATCAATGAGCCAGTTCTTCTCATAACTTCACCAGAACATGCACGACGAGCAGTTCTATCTTTTCAAAAAGCCGGGTTTGAAAAAATAAATGCCCTGCCTGCATTTGAAGATGCTGCCGAAGCCGATTTTTCATTCAGCGACGACGAACTGGGAGGCAACAAAACATTTGTGCCCGATGTGGGCCAAAGCCTATCGGTGCGCTACCAGCTCTGGAACCACCTGAAGTATGAAATTATTTTTGCACGCGAAATACTGGCGTTGAGTTATTACAAGTTGAGAGGTTGGATTTAATAAAAACATCTATATATTTGCATGCATGGATACGAAAACAAAACCGGCAGTTCAATGGCATCCGCAACCTGAATCACAACCGGCAGCGTTTTGTTTTTTCTTTTTCATGAAAATTTTTTTCACCAGATAAACTACTGCTGCAAGCACAATCAGGTAAACCAGTATGTTTTGTAATTCCCACATCATTTTATTTCAACTATTCTTCATTTTTATTTTAACAGCTGGTAAGCCACGAGCGATATAATATAAGCAAAACCTGTCATTGTAAAAAGTTGAACCAGCGGCCATTTCCAGCTCATGGTTTCCCGTTTTACAACAGCCAGCGTACTCATACACTGCATGGCAAAAACGTAAAACAGCAGCAACGAAATTCCCGTCGGAAAATTAAAAGCTTTCTCCCCGGTCGATTCATTTATTTCCCCCGCAAGGCGGTTTTTTATGGTCTCTTCATCATCGTTTCCCACGCTGTAAATGGTAGCCAGCGATCCCACAAACACTTCGCGTGCAGCAAACGATGTAAGCAGGGCAATCCCGATTTTCCAGTCATAACCCAACGGACGGATTACAGGCTCAATGGTATGCCCCAAAATGCCAATATACGAATGGCGCAGCTTATGGGAAGCAACGGCTGCGTTCAACTCCTCGCCGGTAAGTTTTTCATTTTCAATTTGAGAGTGAACGATTTCCTCCGCATTTTTAAACTCCGAGGAAGGTCCGTGCGAGGCCAGAAACCAAAGCACGATGGAAATGGCAAGAATAATTTTCCCGGCATTGACAACAAAATCTTTGGTTTTATCAACCACAGTGTAGGCTACATTCCTGACTAAAGGCAATTTATAGCCGGGCATTTCAGCAATAAAAAATGAACGGGACTTAATTTTCAGGATTTTATTTAAAACCCAGGCCGAAAAAATGGCCATGACAAAACCAATCGCGTATAAAAACATCAGGGTCAGTCCCTGCAGGTTTAACCCCAGGATAGTTTTTTCGGGAATTACCAGCGCGATGATAATGAGATAAACCGGCAGGCGGGCCGAGCACGTAGTAAACGGTGTTACCAGAATGGTAATCAGGCGCTCTTTCCAGTTTTCGATGTTGCGGGCCGACATAACCGCGGGGATGGCACAGGCTGTGCCCGAAATAAGCGGAACAACACTTTTCCCGTTCAGCCCGAAACGGCGCATAAAACGATCCATGATAAACACCACGCGGCTCATGTAACCACTCTCTTCGAGAATAGAAATAAACAGGAAAAGAAGGGCGATTTGCGGAATAAATATCATTATTCCCCCAATCCCGGGAATAATTCCTTCGGATAACAATCCGTTAAGTGCACCGGGTGGCAGCGTGTTGCGGGTCCACTCCCCCAGCGAAGCAAACAGCCCGTCGATAAAATCCATCGGGTAGCTGCTCCAGTTGTAAATGGATTGAAAAACGACCAGCATAATCAGGAAAAAAATGACGTAGCCCCAAACGCGATGGAGCAAAACGCGGTCGAGCCTGCCGCGAAAATCTTTTGCGGCAGTGATATCTCTTTTGTAACCTTCGTCCAGCAGTTTGTTGATAAACAGGTAGCGCTGAATGGTTTCCTTCTGCTGCATCCGTTTGAGTTCATTTTCGCTTCGGTCAGGAAATCCGTTTTTCGCAGATGCGTTTTGAACGGCTGCATTTTTATGGCTGGTGTAATCAAAATTCTGGGTGTGCTTGAGCCAAAGCCGGTACAACTCTTCTCCGGGGTACGCTTTCTGCAATTCCGTAAAATATTCAGAATCAATTTTTTTTAACCCGATAGTGGAGTTTACAGGCAACTCGTTGTATTCAGCAATACTTTTTTTAAGGTGATCGATGCCTGTTCCTTTCCGGGCACTAACCAGGGCAATTTTGGCTCCCAACTGTTTCTCAAACAATTCAATATCCAGTGAAATGCCTTTGCGTACCATCACATCGGCCATGTTAACCGCCAGGATGACCGGGACTTTAAGGTCTTTTATCTGCGTGAAAAGAAACAAGTTTCGTTTTAAATTCTCGACATCGGCCACAATCACAACCACGTCAGGAAAGTTTTCGCTGGTTTTATCGAGCAGGTGTTCTACTACCACCTGCTCGTCGGCAGAAGTTACGTTGAGGCTGTATGTTCCGGGCAAATCGGTAATTCGTGCTTTCAGCCCATTCGGCAGTTTGCAGCTTCCCTCTTTTTTTTCAACCGTAATGCCCGGGTAGTTCCCCACCTTGTGGTTCAGCCCGGTGAGCTGGTTAAATACAGAAGTTTTGCCTGTATTCGGGTTTCCTATAAGCGCTACGTTGATTTGTCCCGGCATGGTTTTATCCTGCATTCGCAATTTCAATTAATGAAGCTGTTTCTTTACGGATGGCAAAAAAACTTCCGCTGATGTTCAGGTACAGCAAATCGTTAAAGGGTGAGAACTGAATGAGCTGGACCTCGCTGCCGGGAAGGCATCCCATCTCCTGTAATTTTACCGGTACCACATCTGTCGAGAAATTTCCGATGATTCCCTTTTCGCCACGCTTCAATTGTGCAATTGTATATTTATTCATTTTCATGGGATAATTCTAACATTCAACTAAATAAAAGGTTTTTCTGTCCTTTTATTGGAAATGCAATGATAAGGTTTATCAATGAACGAATCAATCCCAACAAATAGTGATTTTAAGACGATTTGGGTAGTATTGAAGGAACAAGAATTTTTGACAGTTTTAACAAAATAAAAAAAGCACTCAAGCCATAAACCTAAGCGCCTCATTATCAAAGTGAACCCAACCGGAAAAAAGTCGAACTTTTTGATTGAAGATTTTGATGCTGTGTTGAGTATAATAAGTGTAAGAAAAAACTTGGATTATAACAACAAAATGTTATTAAGAATATATTAATGGTGGATATATTAAACTAAACTGAAAACGTGGATATTTTGGAGACATACTTGTAGCTGTTTTCACATTTACAGTCAATAATTTTGTTTTCCCATAAGAGTGTCAATTGTCATTCTTTTTATATCCGCAATAGTGACAACGTTCTTCATTTAATAAAGTAAATTTTTAAGGAAAATATCACCTAAATAAATGCAATTTTTCATTGAGCTAATCTGAGTTTTTGTAATCTTTTTTGTTTATAGTTGTTGTTTATTTTTTTTAACTTGCAAAAAAAATCTATGATAATTAACTTCATTCAGAATTCAGCTTTACTTGTTTCGCTTTCGGTATTGTATGGGTTAATTAAATGGTACAAACCGCGAAATAAATTCTTTTATCAGCTTTTGCAGGGAACCTGGTTTGGTGCCGTAGCTATTGCAGCAATGATGATGCCTTATGCATATTCAACGGGTGTGATTTACGACGGACGTTCGGTCATACTAACGCTTGCCGGTTTGTTTGGAGGCGGATATACAGCCCTTGTTTCGGTTTTAATGGCCGGCGCTTACAGGATTTACCTCGGCGGAAGCGGAATTTGGGCCGGGTTGGCAACCATTCTCTTTTGCAGTTTAACAGGTTTGTTTTTTCGTCAGCTTTTCAAAAACAAACTGGAAAATATACGGTTCATTCGTTTTGTTGTAATCGGAGGATTTGCGCACCTCGTTATGCTTGCCTCTCAATTGCTGCTTCCCGAAAATGAAGGGTTGGAGGTAATTTCCCGGATTGGGTTACCTGTTTTATTGATACTCCCTGTAACATTTGCAGTCATAGCCAAGTTTTTTCAACTCATTGGGCGGTATATTCAAAGCGAACAAAAAATACGGGAAGCAGAATCGCTTTACCGTACCACCCTGCTAAGTATTGGCGATGCAGTAATATGTACCGACAAAAGGGGGAATATTACCCAGATGAATACGGTTTCAGAACAACTTACGGGATGGAAATTTTTGGAATCGAAAGGAAAAAAACTGGATCAAATTTTCAGAATAATTAATGAAGAAACCCGGGAAGAAGTGGAGGGTCCGTACACAAAAGTGCTTCAGAGTGGTTCCATCGCAGGGCTGGCCAACCACACCCTGTTAATATCGAAAGACGGACGGGAAATTCCGATTGCCGACAGTGGTGCCCCCATAAAAAATGAAAAGGGTGAAATTACAGGAGTGGTGCTGGTTTTTCGCGACCAGACCGAAGAAAGGGAGTATCAAATCGGGTTGCAGGAAAAAAATACCTTTATTCAAACGGTACTCGATAATCTACCCATTGGAATTACACTCAATAAAATTGATGATGGATCGGCCTTTTACATGAATCGGAGATTCGAAGAAATTTATGGATGGAAGGCATCGGAGCTGAAAGATATTCCTTCGTTTTTTGAAAAAGTTTATCCTGATGAGGATTACCGAAATAAAGTGATACAGATGATTATGGAGGGAATTAAATCGGGCGACCCGCAGAAAATGCACTGGGAAAATATTGAAATTACCCGAAGCGATGGTTCAAAAGGTTTTGTAAATGCGGTAAACATTCCCCTCGCTGAACAAAATACAATGGTATCCACAGTAATGGATATTACTTCCCGCGCTTTGGCAGAGAACGAATTAAAAGAGAGTGAGGAACGTTTCCGGAAAGCGATTCTTCTGGCACCAATTCCAATAATGGTGCATGATGAAGATGGAAATGTGATAAACCTGAGCGAAGGCTGGAACCACTTTTCAGGTTATACCATTGAAGAGATTCCAACACTGAAAGCATGGACGGAAAAGGCTTACGGTGGGAAAGCCGAAGAAGTGAAAAATTATGTTACAGGGATGTTTAATGAAGGCAAAACCATTTTAAGCAGTGAGTTTGAAATAACCGCAAAATCGGGCGAAAAAAGGATTTGGAACTTTTATACAACACCGCTTGGTAAAATGAGCAGCGGGAAAAGGATTATGCTTAGCATGGCGCCCGATATTACACAGCGCAAAAGAGTGCAGGATGAACTTGTTATTGCTAAAGAAAAAGCCGAAGAGAGCGAGCGGCTGAAAACAGCTTTTCTGGCCAATATGAGCCACGAAATACGTACCCCGCTGAACGGAATCCTCGGTTTTACCAATTTGCTTACAACTGATGATAACTTAGAGAAAGAGAGCAAGATAAAATATGCTTCAGTAATCAATAAAAGCGCTGAGGGACTTTTAAAAATCATTAATGACATCCTCGATATTTCGAGGCTCGAAACCGGTAAAACCACTATTGAGCAAAAACCGTTTGATGCAGCAATAACACTTTCGGCCATCCATTCCATTTTTGAAAAAAAGAGGACCGATGCCGGAACAAATGAGGTTGAATTAATTGTTCAAAAACCGGGCACACCGCTTGTTTTAAATACCGACGAAAACCGGTTGATGCAAATTTTTTCCAATTTGATAGATAACGCGCTGCGCTTCACATCTGAAGGTTCAGTCACCTTTGGAATATCGCAGGTAATGGAAGGGAAAGCAGAATTTTTTGTTGCTGATACCGGTGTCGGAATTCCCAAAGAAAAACACGCGGTAATTTTTGATCGCTTCAGTCAGGCAGATAACAGTACCACCCGAAGCTATGGTGGAACCGGCTTGGGATTGTCTATCGTAAAAAAATTGCTGGAGTTAATGGGCACTGAAATTACCGTGGAATCGGAACCCGGGAAAGGCTCCGTTTTCCGTTTTTGGCTACCCGTATTTTCAACGCGCGGAAGCGAAGAAAAAGTAAGCAATGAGAACCCGGAAAACCCCGGAAAAACAATGAATACCAAAATTCTTGTAGTGGAAGACGATTCGGTGAGCCGGATTTATTTCAGCCAGATTTTGAAAAATTATTCCGGTGAAATATTTTTCGCTGAAACAGGGAAAGAAGCTTTGCAACTTTTTGAAACTCAAAACCCGGATGTTATTTTAATGGATATCGGGCTGCCTGACATAAACGGACTCGAAATAGTGCGTAAAATCCGGGAAACAAACCAAAAGGTTGTTATTATTGCACAAACCGCCTATGCCATGACCGACGACAGGCAAAAAGCGCTGGAAGCGGGGTGTAACGATTATATTGCCAAACCCATAAAAACAGCGCTTTTAATGGAAAAAATAAAGCAATTGAATTAGGAACACCTAATTCAATTGTGTTTTTCAATATTTCTCTTCTATTTTACTTCTTTCAATCCTCCCAGCAAAGTAGGCAACAACTCAGCTACAGTTGGATGGGATATTACAGCATTTTGAAGAACAGTGTATGGAGCGCCGGAATACATGACCTGTAAAACAGCGCTGATAATTTCATCTCCGCCCACGCCCAGAATGGCTGCACCTAGTATTTTGCGGCTTTCAGTATCGACAATTATTTGCATCAACCCATTGGTCTCACCTTTTTCTTTGGCTCGTGCAACCTGGCTCATGGGCATTGTTGCTTCCATTACTTTATGCCCTTTTTCGAGGGCTGCTTTTTTGGTCATTCCGGCGCGTCCCAACGGCGGATCGATGTAAAGGTTATAGGCCATAATCCGGTCGGAAACTTTGCGGTTTGCGTTGCTGAATTTATTGGCGGTAACAATTTCAAAATCGTTGTACGACGTATGCGTGAAAGCGCCTTTCCCGTTGCAATCCCCCAGGGCAAAAATTCCATCGATATTTGTTTCCAGATAATCGTTTACCTGGATATATCCGCGATCATCGGTTTTTATTCCGCCGGCTTCCAGGTTCAGCGAATCGGTATTGGGTTTGCGACCCACACCAATCAGCAGATGCGAGCCGGTAACTTCCCGGCTTCCTTCTTTGCAGTCCAGTTTCAGGGTAACTGAATTTTCCTCGTTTTGAGTGCCTCCTATACAACTGGCGTTCAAACGAAATTCAATGCCTTCCTTTTTCAGGAATTCCAGAATGTTCTCACTGATTTCTTCGTCCTCACGGCCAATA
>NZ_JBSQIC010000041.1:0-29867 GCF_055108615.1 Tangfeifania sp.
TACTATTAAAATTGTTAATTTTTAAAGGTATAGTATGGAACTCGCATGTATTTTAATTATCCTCCTATGTGTAAATATTTTACATGCTCGTTTCATAATCGAAGAACTTAAAAAGTTATTAGAAAAGGAAAGGGATTTAGCAGCGGAAAAAGTATTTAAAACTGGTTGACGATAAAAAACTCCACTTCTTTTTAATTACAGACAAAGGAGGTTTTTCAATACCACCGCGCATTAAAGTAAGAAGTAACAGGCAATTGGTACGGGATGATAACACAGCAATTCAGCGCAGTTTGTTCGACCAGGTTCCGGGAGAAAACATCAACGAACTTGAAAAATCAGTAGCTGTGTATCTCGATAACCAGGAAAAATTACTTTGGTGGTATCGCAACATGTCAAAACAAGATTATCACATACAAGGCTGGAAGAAAAATAAAATTTATCCAGACTTCATTGCATCTGATATAAATACGGTAAACGAAAAAGATTACGGGAATGTGTATGTGTTGGAAACAAAGGGTTTACACCTCAAAAACGAAGATACTGCCTACAAACAAAATGTATTTGATTTATGTAATGAACTGGGAACGAAAAAGGCATGGAAAGAGCTTGGCTTAGACTTTAAAGATAAAAAAGTAAACTTTCAGGTGATTTTTGAAGACGAGTGGCAAAACAAAATAAACAAGCTATTTGAGTAGAAATATGATTCTTTCTAAAGTTTCGTTACTTACTTTTTCTCTCATAGTATTACGCGTGGGGCGATTTAATTTTAATACCTGTACCCTTTCATCTCTTCATCGCTTACTTCGAGGCCCAGCGCCAAAACAATCCGGTTAACAAAATTAAAGTAGGACACAACCAAAGTGGCATCGAGAATTCCATTGTCGGAGATGCCGGTTTTTTTTACCGGCGCTAAATATTTTTCGTTGCGGTAAGCTTCCGGGTTAACGGTTAAAAGGTTAGCAAAGCTACACAACACCAATTCGCGGTTAGTGAGGTCAGCAGCTTCAAAATCAGTGCGGAGCCGGCTGATTTTTTCATCGTTTTTCCAGTAATGATTAAGTGCCTGTGCATGGTGCACCTGGCAATATTCGCAGCCGTTGGCTGCCGAAACAACAATCGCCATCATTTCACGCTCGGCGCGGGAAAGTTCCGATTTGGCAAACATGATTTCCATGTACAAATCCATGTGGGCCACAATGCTTTCCGGCCGCAGACTTTGAATTTTATGCACATCGGCCAGTTTGCCGCGTTTTTTTACCAAATCGTCGTAAATTTCTTTTAACCTGCCCGTGGCTTCTTCGTGTTTGATAACTTTTATTCTTGACATATTTTTGCCGGCGTTTAATTCTGAAAGTTATTCCTATTCTTTCAAATTCAACTCAATCTGTTTTTTAAGCTGGTCAATATCCAAATCGGTGTGTAATTTTTTATGCTGATTTTCAATTCCTTTTTCCAAAAATGCGCTTTGCTTTTCAAAATTTGAGCAGGCATCGCACATCATCTTATGTACTTTAAGCTGAAGTTTTTCTTTGTAAGAAAGTTTAAAATGGATTTTTTTTTCAATCAGCTCTGTTGCTTTTAAGCATGACAGAAAAAGTATATGCATTATTTTTTTCATCATCTTCAATTTTAATCATTAAACCAGTTGTTATCTACACAATCTCTCAACTGTAGTTTTGCACGATGGATGATTTGCCAGTAATTGGACGTTGATATTTCAAGCTCCTGACAAATCTCGTCACCTCTTTTCCCGCTGAGGTATTTCAATTTTACGCATAAATTCCATTTTTCGGGGAGTCCATCGAGGCAATCTTTTAAGATTAACTGGAAATCATCATTGTCGAGTAAATGTTCATCCTCATTTAAATTCCAGTTCCGTGGCTTATTGCTTTCCTGCCAATCGCCACTTGTTTCAAAAAATCGCATTAGGGTTTCATTTTCATGAGGGATAGCATTGTTTATCTTTTTCCGGTAATAATCTACTATTTTATTGTTCAAAATACTGAACAACCAGGTTTTAGGAGAACTATTTCCTTTAAAACCATCCATTTTTTCTGCGGCAGCGAGGAAGGTATCCTGAACCAAATCGGCAGCCAGTTCAGCGTCCGAAACTTTATGGAATGCCCAGGAATACATTTTATCTGTATATTTTTCAACCCATTCAGAAAGTGTTTTGTTATTTGCAGACCCCATAGTTTACCCTAAGAAAATTAAACAGTAAATATAAAAATTAAATTGGTTCACCGTATTGTTCACATTCATATCCTAAGCTTCCCCCCGTTCAATACAACTTCCTGCCCTTTTTTAGTTGTTTTAACAATAAAGTCCGCCTTTTTTTTCGGCAGAACTCCAGAAATACCCGTCAACAAACGGGAGTGTAAACTAAAAAGTGGTAATAATTTATCCATAACGTTGCTTTATTTATCGAAACAAATTTGAAATTGCATACAACGGGACAACCCGAATTTTTCCATACTACTGAAATTTTCAAGCGAAATTCTGATTCCATAAGCGGATTTTTTTCTTTCATAAAAAGATTAAGGCTTTGCATTTTACCGCTGCCACCTGATTTTACCTCAACGGGAAGTTGTAATGTCGGAAAGTACACGTTGTACCGATTTAATATTGCTGTTGTCGTTTATAAACTTATGAACAGCTTCAGGCATTCCACCAATTATCAGGAATTTTTTTAAATAATCTTTTAGCCTTTCGTGAAATACCTTATACACAGGTTCTTCAGAAGATGCTCCCTGTTTCATTTTAACAAGTTCATCCTGACTGAATGGCTTTCGGGCAACTCTGAATTTAGTATAAAAACATAAAAAAGTCAGGGCAAACATTGTAACAATATCCTTTTTGTACAAAAATGAACCAGTATTTTACCGAACAAATTTTCAAAGTACAAAATAAAAACATTTCTTAATTACAGAATTTTCAAATTCATCTGAATTTACTCCATCCTGAACCGGTAATTTCCCGAACCGGTTTTTACTACCAGCCGGTCATTTTCTCTCATTACTTCATGGATCCCAGCCACACCTTCCTCAAATGCATTGTTCTCCCAAATTATTTGATCTCCTTCATAAACGGTTACATTTTCAGAACCATTTAAAGGAAGTGCAACCGTTGCAGTGGTATTCGCCGGTATGAAAACTTCATGCGTGAATGAACCAGCCTCCTTTTTCCAGTTTGAAACCACTTTACCGGCCACAGTTTCCACTGATGCATTTACAAAATCGAGATCCTGTGGAACATACGGTTCGATGTGGATTTGCCGGTAACCTTTGATTGTGTTGCCTTCCATGGGCGACTGGATACCCGCCAAAAATTTATAAAAATATTCCGTGATGGAACCAAACATCTGGTGGTTGTGTGAATTTTCGCCCGACCATTTTTCAAGCAGCGTGGTGGAGTTGTTTTCAATCCAGTAGCCGAAGCTGGGCCAGGTTGTTTGGGTAGCCACGCGGTAGGCCAATTCGTTTTCGCCTCCCTGAACCAGCACCGGCCAAAGGTATTTGGTGCCGATGATTCCGGTATTCAGGTGGTCGTCGCGCATTTTGATGTCGTCCACAATGGTTTGGAAAACTTCATCGCGGTAACCTTCGGGCACCATATTGCCCACAAGCGCCAGCAACTGGTAGGTCTGATACGTTTCTTCAGTTCCGTACAACGCGGTTTCCGGATTGAAAAATTTCCGGTTAAAATGCTGTTTTATCGTATCGGACAATGCCCGGTATGTTTCGGCATCCGCTTCATAGCCAAGCTTTCCTGCAATTTTCGAAAGCAGCAAACTGTTGTTGTAATAGTAGAAAGTATTTACCACCGGGTGATTCGGGCAATCGCTTTGTCCCGGTGCACACCATTCGCCCAACGAATACCAGTAGCCATCGAAATTATCGATGATGTAGGGTTCCGACGGGTCTTCGTCTTTGGAGCCCAGGTTATTCAGGTACTGCAGGTACTCTTTCATTGCCGGGTAATGTTCTTCCAGAATGCGGGTGTCGCCGTAATAGTGGTGCATCCACCAGGGAATCAGGATGTAGGCACTTCCCCAGGCTACGCCGCCGCCCATGCCGCCCACCAAAACCGGCGAGGTGTTGGGAATGCGGCCGTTTTCCTCCTGTGAATCGCGCATGTCGTTCAGCCATTTGGTGTAAAACGGTGCCATGTGGAAATCGTGCATCGAGGTTTCGGCAATCACCTGTCCGTCGCCGTTGTAGGCACCTTTCTCCCGGTGCGGACAATCGGTGGGGTAACTTTGCATGTTGCTCATTTGTGACCACACGCCGGCCCGGTGAATTTGATTGAGCAGCGAATCGGACGATTCAAACGTTCCGTTTCGCTTGTTGGCCGAACGCACCACCCGCCCGGCTACCTTCAGGTGTTCCGGATTTTTGCTGTCGTTTGTGGTTACTTCGATATACCGGAACCCGGTGTAAAAAAAGCGGGGTTCATACACTTCCGTTTCGTCGCTTTTGAGGATGTAATCGGTCCAGGTTTGGGCGTGGTAAGCAAATTTGGTACTCAACCTGTCACCTTCTTCCAAAGGTTTGGGAAACAGGGAGTCGTTCAGGGTTTCAGCCCCGCGGATGCGGATGGCCTGTCCGGGGGAGCCTTTTACTTCCAGCTTCCACCAGCCGGCCATATTCTGCCCCAAATCAAACAGGTAAACACCCGGTTCGGGATTCGTCTGTTTCACCGGCTCCAGCGTTTGCGTAACTTGTATGGCGGGTGTCAGTTGCGATTTTAAATTGCCTCCCGGTTCATTTGCAACAATTGCTGGTTTCCAGCCTGAATCATCAAAACCGGAATTTGCCCAGCCGGGAACTTCTTTTCGTGCATCGTAATCTTCGCCGCCATATAAATTATTGAATGTAACCGGGCCATCAGCGGTTTTCCAGCTGTTATCAGAAACTATCACCTCGCTGCTGCCGTCGGCATAATCAATCATCAGTTGCATCCAAAGGGCTGGATTGCCAAACGAAGCGCCTCCGCTTCCCCAGCTCCAGCGACCTTCTGTTTTCCTAAAATTCCTGGCACCGTTGCCCAGCATGACACCCGCCGCGTTGGTTCCTTTTTTGAGTAACGAAGTAACATCGTACGTGGAATAGAGAATGGTTTTCCGGTAGTCGGTTATGCCGGGGTCCAGCACATGATTGCCCACCTTTTCACCGTTCAGATACAGCTCGTAAAAACCAGTGGCGGTTACAAAAACATAAGCCTGGTCAATCTCCTTTTCTACCTGAAACTCTTTACGCAGCAACGGACTTGCGTGCACAATTTCATCCTGTGTGGTTATCCATTGAGCCTGCCATTCGTTGTCATTAAAAATGCCAATGTGAAAAGATGACGGCTCGCTCCATGCCGAAGTTTCGTCATCCAGCCAAACCCGAACCCGCCAGAAATATTTGGTGTTGCTTTGCAGCGGATTGCCGTTGAATTCAACATTCACGGTTTCGTCGCCGGAAATTTTCCCGGAATCCCATACGGAGCCGGTTTCATTTTCTGTTTCTTTAACAGATTCGCCAACAATCACCTGGTAAGCAACCTGTTTTACATCGCGTTCGTCAGAAACAATTTGCCACGAAAAACGGGGTTGTTCCACATCTACTCCCAGCGGATTGGTGAAGTATTCGACGGATAACCCCGAAATATTTGTTTGATGGTGTTGGGCGCACGAGGTAAAAATGAGGGCCATAAGGAAAAAGACGTAAATGTTTTTCATGTTTTATTGATTTTTTAACTGAATCTGTACCGAGCTGTATTTTTATCACCAAATTTCTCGATGAATCCATTAGCTACGGCATTTTTGACTTCCAAAATATCTTTTTTTGGCCCAATAACCCTTTTGTTTTCAACAATTGCAGTAATTTGCTCAATGGTCAGCGTATTTCCTTCAATTACAAGGGATGAATGAATCGTTTTAATCCTGTTTTTCTTTCTGAGTTCTGTGGGAGGTTTGTTTAAATGGGCGGAGTTCACCTCACCCATTTTTTCTGAAATTAAAGCAACCAAATTTAAAATCTTTCCGGTTATTTTATAAGGTGGTTCCATCCAATTTAATTAACGATAGTATCATTTGATACTGTCAAAGATAACGCTTAATTTCAACACACAAATAAATCTGTATTACATTTTGTCCCGCTGGATTTATCCAGTAATCTATTCAACAGTTTTTTCTGTCTTTCGTTTACTATACAAAAAATTATTCGTCGCATTTATTGCGTCAATTATACAAATTATCCGTTGCACGCTTATTTTTTGGGATTGCGTGAAATGGTAATTGTAGCCGTTAAAAACAGCACTATCCACCAAATGCACTATAACACGATGTTACCAACTGGCTGTTCTTGTTATCTATCTGTTTATCAATTGTTTTCATTCAATTTTGCTGCATTTTCTCTCCATGCGTTGGGTCAGCCATACTCTTTGGCAAGTTTTGGATTGAGCTTTGGCCCGTGCGACTTGCCAATGTGTATGGATTCGAAGGGTCAGGCTGTTTGTTCGGCATATTCATTTCTTAATGTTTCAAATATCCTTTCAATTTCATGGTAATTCTCCTGGTCTGAAAGTGTAGTAATATCAAAGTCCAAGCATATTTCTAAATCTTTTTGTGATAGATAATGTTCGTGGATTAAAACTTCCTTTATCTGTTCTTCAATTATTGAATATTGCCTTTCTTCTTCATCCTGGCTCTCAATAAGGAACTTTGTAAAACATTCTTCAATTACCGGCTTACTGAATTCTTGTATTTCAGCTACGTATCTTATAATATCATTTAAGCGGCTTTGTAAATAGCTTTCGGTACGAAATGGCATGTTTCCGCTGGCGTGTGCAATATCATTCCGTTCTTTCACCAGTCTTTTGTATTGACCAATAAGAGATTCTACATCTGAGTGGGAGTTGCATAAATATTTTAACAGGTTGAATACTTTGCTTTCGTTTTCAGTACTAAAACCAAATGGATTTTGAGCTTGTCCAAAATTATTATTGAAGCCAAGTTTGATTTTATCAAAATCGTCTGCCCTGACTGATTTAATTTGCCAAATGGTAAAATACACAAAACTCATAAACAACATGTGGTATGCAATGAAAGAAAATTGGTACTTCTCATTTTGATAATTACTTTCAAAAGCATCCCACAGGAATTCAATGTATTCCTGTTCGTCTCTTTGTTTAAAACGAATGGGCAAATACTGCAATATTTGATAGGCATCTTCCATTATTCTTCCCAAACTTTTGTAATTCGGTTTTTAATTTTTTGCTCATAAATTCCGATGAGTTGCCTATTTGAATCAATTATTAATTGTTCATGTTTAATTGTGTTAATAATTTCATTCTGTACATCTAAAGGAGGTAGTGCAATTTTTAAGTTTTTTAAAACTTTAACTGAAGCCACATTCTGGATGGCAGCCCCATATACATTCGATTTCAAACTATCTTGAAAGTTTTCGCTTTCCATCCAAAGTTTAAGATACTCTTTTTGCAAATTTTTTTTAACTGAAAGTTTCAACAGTGCTTGATTTATTATTCCTTTTGGTGCTGACTCGGGAACAATAGCAACTTTCCCCATGGTACCGGAACAGCTCATAATAATGTCACCCGGAAATACTTCAAATCTTTTCATTTCATTGAACTTATTATCATCAATGAAATACCTGAAATTATTAAAATCATTTTTGATTGCATGTGATTGTTCATAAACTGCAATACCATCCTCAACAAATATTTCTTTTTTCAAACTTCCACCAAAAGGCCCTCTAATAAAATTACAGACTTCCCCCAACTCCACCATTTCCCATTCCGGGTCAATATCAATTTTCGGTTTGTAGTTTTCTACAACTTGGCGGGCTCCATCAATGATTTTTTGGTAGCTTTCTATTTCGGCTACAATTTCTTCCTGTACGGATAAGGGGGGAAGGGGGATTTGGGGATTTGCATAAGCATTCTTGTCTAAATTTCTAATGCCACTTGTTCTTTTTTGCAAGTTTTGAGTAAAACCTACTTCATAAAGGTGATTCAAAGAATAGAATAAATATTTTGGAAGCACTCTGTTGACAACATTTACTCTTATTCTAGAAGTAAAATTACTCCATGAGTAAACGTCATTATCTTTAATGTAAAAATATACAACTCTGCCGACTGGTTGAGTTGGACCACCACCCGAGTTTTCAAGAATAATATCACCTTTTTGGAGTTTTCTTGATTCAAGTTGATTAACTTCTACTGGATGCTCAGCAACATCGTCAAGACACAATTCACCATGTTTCCCAAAATTGGTATTTCTTATTATTTTGACGGTTTTAAAAGGCTCTTTTTTACCTTTCCATAAACCGTTTTTAAAGTCGGCTATTTCATTTAGTTTTACCAAAGGGAAGTTAGTATCAATTATTTTTAATTCTCGATATCTCTCACCACTCAAATTAAATTCCCCATTCTCAGCAATTTTATCCTTCTCAACCAGGAAGATATTGGGAAAAATGGATTGGAGGATTTGGGGATATGAAGAATCCTGTTGGGGCAGGCCATGGATTTTTCCTTCCGGAGATTCTGAAGAATCCTGTGGGGCCATCTGTGGGGCCACGCCATGGCGTGGCTTCTCCAAAATGCCTATCCATTCATGCAGGGCCTTGAAGGCTGCCGGGCAAATCGTTTTGTTTTATTGGCCTTCTTTGTGCCCCTAAATCAAAACCATCATTTTCTATTTTTGCAAAGAGTATTTTGTCGGTCTTCTTAGCCAGTGTCTTGTCTAACCACAAAATGGAAGTTTTAACTCCAGCATAAGGATTAAATATACCTGCCGGTAATGAAATAACACCCACCAGATAATTCTCCTCTACCAACATTTTACGCAGGCTTTTATAGGCTGTTCCACTCTGGAATATTATCCCTTCAGGAACAATAATGGCTGCTTTTCCGGTTGGTGTAAGGTGTTCGGCCATGTAATCCACAAACAGCACTTCGCTACGCTTACTTTGAACAGCAAATCGTTTATGGGGGCGTATTCCACCTTTCGGAGACATGAAAGGCGGATTGGCGAGAATAATATCGTAAAATTCATTCCAGCGCTCTTCACTGGTCAGTGTATCGTATTCGTAAATGTGCGGGTCGGTAAAACCATGCAAATAAAGATTCACCAAACTCAAACGCACCATATCAGGTGAAATGTCGTAGCCTTTTATGTTTTGGATTATCCGTGCCCGGTCATCAGGACTTAATTTGTCGCCTTTGTAATGCTTGCCGTTTACGGTAATTTCTGCCAGCTTAACATTATTCTGCTCAAAGGTGTATGGGTCTGTTTTATCGTAGTTGCTCGAGTTTTCTTTTAAAATATGTTTGTATGCCGAAATTAAAAAACCTGCTGTTCCACATGCCGGGTCGAGCACAGTTTCGTTTTTCTTTGGAGCAATAAGGGCTGTCATAAAATCAATCACATGTCGGGGCGTACGAAACTGTCCGGCATCGCCCTGGCTACCCAGAACCGACAAAAGATATTCAAATGCATCGCCCAGTTTTTCGCTGTGGTCGTAGGAAAAATCATTGATAATTTTTAGAAAACTTTTCAGTGTTTCCGGGTCACGATAGGGCAAATAAGCATTTTTGAAAATATCACGGAATAATTGAGGCAAATTGGGGTTTTGAGCCATTTTTAAAATAGCTTCGCTATACAAGCTCAACATTTCAAAACCACCGAGTGAAGGATTAAAAATTTTCCTCCAACCATATTTCTCATATTCTCCACTAAAAAAAGATGGTTCACCGCCCAATTCTTCCGCATCTAAATCCATGTCGTCCATGAATTTATAAATCAATGCAATAGTAATTTGCTCCACCTGGCTTTTGGGGTCAGGG
The DNA here is from genome assembly GCF_055108615.1 of Tangfeifania sp. Taxonomy (NCBI): domain Bacteria; kingdom Pseudomonadati; phylum Bacteroidota; class Bacteroidia; order Marinilabiliales; family Prolixibacteraceae; genus Tangfeifania; species Tangfeifania sp. The sequence continues at coordinate 9,853 of NZ_JBSQIC010000041.1, forward strand.
ACTTTACCCACTAAAATATCACGGGCAGTATCTATTCTTCGTTTTGTTGTTGTATCTAACATTTTTTATTTAAAAAATTTATCATCTCTCCAGTTTGCGACATTATTTATAATGTATTGTTCAATCCGGCGATATTCCGATTCATTGCGAATAATATGATCGTGAAACCGGGATTGCCAGGCAAAATTAAAATCATTGTTATTGCACCACCGGGTTACCGATGATTTAAATTGCCCCATGATGGCCGAAACGGATCCGGGTATTGTTTTGCCGAATTCATTTTTATTGGGTGTCCCATGGTCCATCCCATCAGCCATCCCATGGAATGGCCCTACCGGGTAATTTTGTGGGGAATTTTGTGGGGACACGCCATGGCGTGTCTGTACAATTTCAATAATTCCATGAATATGATTGGGCATAATTTTAAATTCGCCTAAACGGGCATTCCGAAAATGGTTGGGTATTTCATTCCAATAGGTATAGGCAATGGCACCAATCGGTGAATATTCAAATTTTTGATGTTCTATTTTACCGAAATAATGTTCCCTGTCTTTGGTACAAATGGTTATAAAATACAATCCTTTCGATGAATAATCATAACCTTTCAACCTTATGTTTTTCCGGTTTCTGTGCATTACATAAATCTGTTTAACGGAACATAATCCTTCACATATTCCGGTATAAGCATTCTCCAATTTTTACCAACCGATTTGTAATCGTTGATATTAAATGAAGGATTCACATTTAATTCATTGAATTTTTTCTTTTCAACGATGTCTCTTACCCTGTTATCGGTAATGTATGCTTTAAAAAAGTATTTCAGGGCAATTACATCATCTTTATCCTGTGGTTTATAGTCGCTTAAAAATTTATCAAACTCTTCTTCCAGCAATTCGTCTTTTGATTTGAAATAAGGAATTAAACCAAAAACAAGACCCGCCTTGTATTCCCGGTTCTCAGAAAAAGCTTTATAACGGCTGCTGATGTTAGGGTTTTTCCTGTGCCTGTAGCCATTTCAAACAAAAAACGGTCTTTCTTCTCTGCAACAGCTTTTTGAATCGCTTTTACTGCTTTTTTCTGATAATAACGTAAGAACCTTACTTTGGTACGAAACAGGAAATCACTCCTTGTTGCTTCGCTTTGATATTCCGGGTCGGTTGCATAACTGGGATATTGTGTGAGAGCAATATAATCATCATCAACATTTTCGGTAATAAGTCGATTTTTGTCGGGTTTAAACATTTTGTACCCTTCGACCGAATCAGGATTAGGAAAATTGGTTATGATATATGGATTCCCCCTTTCTAAATCCCAGAAATAATGCAGATTCCCGTTTGAAAGAATAATAAATCGGCAATTTTGAGATTTGGCATATTTACGGGCTTGTTCTTTCCCGATTAGTGGATTTTTATCTTCGGCTTTTGCTTCCAAAACAATTAATGGGTACCCTTTTTCATCTAAGAGCAAAAAGTCAATAAATCCATTTTTGGTTTTGTCGAAATTTTCTCCCAAGTCATTTATTGCCTGTTCTGTTATTTTTATATTGTTTTCAAATACAACATTTGCTTTTTTGGAACCATCATCTAAAAGACTCCAGCTTGCTTCTTCGAGGAGTTTATTAATTTTTATTCTTGCTTTTGCTTCTTTTTCAGCCATTATATTATTTTCCTAATTCAATATTCAAATCTCGCAATTTACAAATTTCGTTTCTGTCTTCCGCTGCGCGTTGGGAAAATTGCACTCTTCCCGATTTTTCATCGGGATGTGTGCAATGCGGGTCGGCAATTTCTATTTCTATCGAGTTTTTCAATATGCACGGTCTTTTTTAAACATTACCCACAACTATATCGTAAGTATTCCAAACCTACCCCTTTATCTCTTCGCACCGGAAATAGTGTCAACCATTCTTATTTATTTTATAAAGTAAATCGGCTTGCCCGTCATGTTGCAAAAAGCAGGTGAGCAGGAAAAGAATACGGGGTGGTTTGTGGGATTCGGAATTCGACACAGGTTTTGGTTTTCAGTTTTAGTTAAACAAAAAGGTGAGCTAAATTAGGGATTGCCGCCGAAAAAAGCAAATAAAAGCCTCATTTTAATGATTATAAGCAAAATAACAATTGACAAAAATCAAATTTCAAATAAATTCCAAAAACTGAAAAACCAATTATCGAAACAATATATATATATCAGAATTTTGGAATTTATAGGTTTTGGAAACACTATTGTCCGATAAAAAAATAAATTAATGGCTAAAGCCACTGGATAGCAAGCCCCCAGCTTAAGCTGGGGGTTAAATTTGAAGAAAGATAAATTGGCTTTAGCCATTAATAATAAGAGATTCATTTTTAATGAAAACCTCAATTTTAATCTGTAACTATTACTTTAATAAAATTTAACCGGACAACAATGTTTTGAAAATTTATTGTCATTCTCTGCGAAAGGAAACCATCAGGTAAAACGAGATATTATTTACCGAATTCAAAAGTCGTTTGTGTGCCGGTAACAAATCTTAATGCTTTCCAGTGCCGATTCAGGGGTACATTTTTCCGGTTGCTTGTTTTCCCCAGCACAAGAAAGGAAATAGTTCATTTCTGACAAGAATCCATCATTACCCTCACCGGCAGAAACCTTTTTGATTTCAGTATCGGTGGTTACAATAATATTTTCCGGATCATTTGTTGAATAGTGCATGCTTGCATTATCAAAACGTGCAGAAAAACCAGCCTGGAACTGAAATTGGGTGTGAAAAATATTTCCACCTTCAATTTTCACATTCAAATTCGAATTGCCAAAATTCCAAAACGACGAAACATAATCGTGGTTACTAAGCTTTCCGGGTAAACAGTTGGCGTTAACCTCTGCCGGAACACCGCACGCCCACTGGGCAAAGTCGATATCGTGAATCACCAAATCGAACAAAGCGCCGCCCGATGAGCCAAAATCTTTTTGCTTGTCTTTCCACTGGCCCCAGGCAGGCACGCCTGAAAAACGCGACAGGGAAAGAAATTCCAGTTTACCAAACTCACCGATATCAATCCATTTTTGCAGCGTTTGGTAAGGTGGCATAAATCGCACCACGTGGCCAACCATCAGTATTTTATCTTTTTCTCTGGCCAACCTGATAAGCTCCTCCCCCTTTTCAACATCAAGTGTAAAAGGTTTTTCCAGAAAAACGTGCGCCCCGGACTCAAGCGCCAGTTTTGCCATTTCGTAATGCAGGTTGGTATGCACTGCAATCACACAAGCATCGGGTTTTTCGACATTCAAACATGCTGCAAAATCGCTGTAAATATTCACTTTCGAAAGCTCTTCGGCATCAATGCTGCCGGTGTCAAAATTTCCCGAATCCCCTTTCAGGTTTTTGTGAATATTTTCCGTGTTTTTATCCACTATGGCTGCCAACCGAACATTTGAATTTTTGAGGATATTTCCGGTGTGGGTCATTCCCATAAACCCAAATCCAACAACAACTAAATTTATCATTAATCTACTCCTTTCACGTTCATTTTCAAAGTATAAACCGATGTGCGTGCCGTAATGAAAAGAACATCACGGTCTTGTCCGCCAAAACATACATTCGACGGACTTTCGGGCACTTCAATTTCTTTAATCAGTTCGCCTGCCGGATTGTAAACCCACACTTTACCCGATGTAAGGTAAACATTTCCGCGGTTGTCGATGGTCATTCCGTCGCTTCCTCTGGGCGCGAAAAAGGTTTTGTTGGCCAGTGTTCCATCAGATTGAATGTCGTATTTCCAAATTTTGCCGTCATTGATGTCGGCCACGTACAGGATTTTACCGTCGGGCGTTCCGATTAATCCATTGGGTTGCTTGTAATCGTCGATTACCCGGGTTATCTCTCCTTCGGGGCCCAGGTAATAAACACCACGCACATCCTGTTCTTCGCCGCGGCCTTCTTCCCACCAATCACGGTGGTAATACGGATCGGAAAAATAAATACCGCCATCAGGTGCAACCCATAAATCGTTGGGTGCGTTGAGCAATTTCCCGCTGTACCCTTCGTGAATGAGGTGAAACTCTTTGTTTTCATCGAAATATCCGAGCTGATTGTACAAATCGGCACAGGTAACCAATTGCCCCTGATTATTGAAATACATACCGTTGGAACGCCGGGTACCTTCCAGCCACAGTGAAACGCCTTCTTTTTCATCCCACACATAAATCCGGTCGTTGGGCTGGTCGGTAAAATAGACTTTTCCGCCGGGCGCCACTGCCGGGCCCTCGGTAAAAGCGTAACCAGTTCCGGCTTTTTCTGGTTCGGCATTGTTTGCTGCAATTTTACTTTTTTGAGAAAAGCCTGTAAATGAAATCAACAAGAAGAAAGCAATACTTAATATTTTCATTTTTAATTATTTAATTTCAAATATAACATTTAATGGGAAATGTAAAATACCAATCCTTCATCAAGCACTGTCAATATTTTTCAAAACTATATTTTGAACCCTGTTAAATAACTCCCAATTTTTAACTATTTTGCACAATTACAAAACCGGGTTATATACAACTGACTAATGAGGAAATTAAAAACACGTTTTTCTGATTTTAATATAAAAACCAAGCTGGCGGTAGTTATGGGCATTTTCATGCTGAGCCTCGTTTTTATGGGAACAATTGCCATTTTTTTGTTTCGTTCGAGCCAAACGCTGACAATGATTGTTAACGAACAGCGGGTTTTTATTGAAACATTTTATAAAGGCATTGAGCAATTTAAAGAATATGAAATTACCGGGAACACGGAAAACCTTGATCAAGCCTATTTCAACTTTAACAAAGCCAACGAAATTGCCTATACATTTTCAGCACTTGACAGCCTGATGCAGGCTATGCCCGAAGAGGAGTGGCTGCCATACATGTTCGATGTTTTTAGTGAAGGGCTTGACAATGATATGAAACGGGCCAAAATAATGGGCAGCCAAATTCAACTGTTCACCAGGTTTAACCCTCAAAAACTAAATGAAATTCAGGCAACAGCTGTTGAGGCTTATAATCTCGGGGGTTTAATTATTTCTGATATTGATAATTACGCACAAGACAGAACACCTGAAATACTGGCACACCTCAACTCGCATTTCAGTGAAATTAAGGAGATAAACCAAACTTTTGCCTCAAAAATTTATGCTTTAAATGATTACGTAATCCAAACACTTGGATTGAGCCTGATTTTACTGGTGCTGATTTTAATAACAGGAGTTACTTTAATTTCCATCCGTATTTCAAAATCAATTTCAGTCCCCATAAGCAAGCTGGCTGAAAATTTTAAACACATAGCCAAAGGCAATCTGAATACTTCAGTTAAAATTGATTCGCAAAATGAAATCGGGGTTTTATCCAAGGCTTTTGGTGATATCCAGGCAGGACTCCAGGAAGTCATCTCGCATTCTAAAAAAGTAGCCAAAGGCGATTACAGTAGTAAACTGCCCCCAAAATCGGAAAACGACGAGTTAACAACCACGCTGAATAAAATGGCGGCCAAACTCGAAGAATCGAGAATTGAAACCGAGAAAGAGCAATGGCTGCAAAGAGGCATCAGCGAACTGGACGACCAGATTAGGGGAAACTTTTCAGTGACCGAGCTTTCACAAAGAATCATCAATTTTCTGACTCGTTTCCTGTCGGTTGAAATGGGTGCAATTTATGTTTGCGACGAAGTTGAAAAACACCTGGAACTTACCGGTTCTGTTGGTTTAAAAACAAGCGAAGTCCCCCATAAAATTCAACCCGGAGAGGGGTTAATTGGAAAAGCTGCCCTGCACACTTCGCTGCAGGTTATTGAAACCCACAGCAACTACCATAAAATATTCAGTGCCACCGGTGAAATTATCCCTGAAAAAATTTATCTGTTGCCGCTTTTCACCAACAACAAAGTTCAGGCAGTAATTGAGCTGGCTCCAATAAATGAACTAACTGATACCAAATTAAGATTTCTGCAATCAACTGCCGAACGAATCTCGGTTAACATAAGCGCATCAGTTACCAGGTTCAGGAGCAAAGAGCTGCTCGAAAAAACGCTGGAACAAGCCAAAACACTAAAAGCCCGCGATGAGGAACTAAGCCGCAAACTGGAAGAGAACCGAAAGATTCATGAAAACCTCACCCGCGAAACAGCACTACTGAATTCCATGCTGGAAACCCTGCCCGACTATATTTACTTTAAAGATACCGAAAGCAGGTTTATCAGGATCAGCGAGTCGATGGTCGGTTTGTTCAATGCAAAATCGAGTGATGAGGTTATCGGGAAAACCGACTTCGACTACCATTCGCGCAAAGATGCACGGAAATATTTCGAAGAAGAGCAAAAAATTATTAATGAAGAAAAAGGTTTTGTTGATGAAATCAGGCAGGGGGTTGACGAAAAGGGCGAACAAATCTGGACCTCCACAACCAAGCTGCCCATGTTCGACTCTACCGGAAAATGCATAGGCACTTTGGGTATTACCAAAAACATTACTGAAATTAAAGAACTTGAAATAGAAATTAAAGAACGGAATGAAAAACTACATGCCCAGCGGGAAGAATTAAGGACAATAAACGACCAGCTAAAGCAACAACAGGAGGAGCTCAAAACAACCAACGAAGAATTAAAATCGCAGGAAGAAGAGCTCCGCGTGGCCAACGAAGAACTGGCCGAACAAACCAAAATATTAACCGAAAGCGAAAAAAACCTGCAGGTTCAGCAGGAAGAACTGCGCGTTACCAACGAAGAGCTTGAGGCGAAAACCGTACAACTGGAACAGCAGAAAAAAGAGATTTCAGAAAAAAACGAAAACCTGCTGAAAGTGCAGAATCAACTCAGGAAAAAGGCCAAAGAGTTACAGCAAACCAGCCAGTACAAATCGGAATTCCTGGCCAACATGTCGCACGAACTACGCACTCCGCTAAACAGTTTGCTCATTCTTTCAAAACTGATGGCTTCAAACAAAGACGGGAATCTCACTGAAGAGCAGGTAAAATCTGCAGGCATTATCTACAAAAGCGGGAAAGATCTGCTGGAACTGATTAACGAAATCCTCGACCTTTCGAAAATTGAGGCCGGAAAAATGAAATTTGAATTCGGCGAGGTTTCTGCCGATGAAATAATTGCTGAAATCAAACAGAATTTCAATCCTGTTGCCGAAAACAAAGGACTTGAACTGGAGCTGGACCTGTCGGACAAATTCCCTGAAAAAATTTACACCGACAAACAGCGGCTCATGCAGATAATTAAAAATCTGCTTTCCAATGCCTTTAAATTTACAAACGAGGGCAAAATTAAAGTAAAATTTGGCCTGCCCGAAACTTCTGACCAGTTTACCAACAAAATCCTGACGCGTGAAAATTCCTGTTCTGTTTCAGTGGAAGATACCGGGGTGGGAATTCCTTCCAACAAGCTGAAAGCCATTTTTGAGGCTTTCCAGCAAGCCGACGGCAGCATATCCCGAAAATTTGGCGGCACCGGTCTGGGGCTTTCCATTTCAAAACAGCTGGTGCAGGTGCTCGGGGGCGAAATCCAGGTGGAAAGTACCGAAGGAAAAGGATCGCTGTTTACCGTTTTCCTGCCACTCGATAAAAAACTGGTTGGTGCCAAAGCAGAAACTGAAAAAACCGCCTCACCGGAAAGTTCACAAATTCAAACCGCTGAAAATACAGCAACAAAAGAAACGCAAAAGAAAGAGCAGCACGAGCCAACCCCCGACTCCGGAACAGAAGATAAGGAGGTACCATCCTTTATCGACGATGATAGAGATTCTGATTTGCAGCGCTTAACCGTTTTAATCATTCACAACCAAAAAGAAAAAGCAAAAAATTTAACCGAACTCAGCCACAAAAGAAATTTCAATGTTATTGCCGCCAAAAATATTCCCGACGGGATTAAGCTTTCTGAAATCTATTCGCCGCAGGCCATTATCATTTCTGCTGAACTGAACGAAACCAAAGAATTCGAAAATTTAAAAAATAACCCCGTTACGAAAAAACTCCCTGTGCATTTCGTTTCAAGAATAGAAGACTCGGTCCTGGAAAATATTGAAGAGCTGAAAACGCCCGAGTCGGATCATTTCAGCAAAGGTTCAAACAGAATTGAAAGCCGTTTCAGCAAAGAATTCAATCAAGTGCTGGTGGTTGAAGACGACGAGATTACCCGCGAATCGATCCATCTGCTTTTCGAGGATAAAGACATAATTATCCATGAAGCAAAAACAGCGCAGCAGGCTTACGATTTAATTGCTGCCAAACCATTCGACTGTGTTATTCTCGACCTGGGACTGCCCGATTATTCAGGAAAAGAACTATTGAATAAACTGAAAGCCGAAAACATTGAAATACCCAACGTAATTATTCACACAGCGCTCGATTTGGATCAAAAAGAATTGCGCGAACTGCACAAATATTCCGATTCAGTAGTTATAAAAGGGGTGAAATCCGAAGAAAGATTAATGGATGAAGTAACCCTGTTTTTACACCAGGTTGAAAACACCTCGCCAAAAAAACATACAGTTTCAGCTGACGAAACAAATAAAACTGGATTTAAAGGGAAGAAAATACTGGTAGTTGACGACGATATCCGGAATGTATTTGCACTCGCCCAGATCCTGGAAGAGCGCGAAATGGAAGTAATGGAAGCCGAAAATGGAAAAGTGGCCATTGAAGTTTTAAAGGAGAACCCGGACACCGACCTGGTGCTAATGGACATAATGATGCCGGTTATGAATGGTTACGAAGCCATGAAAACTATCAGAAATACCCCCGGAATTGAAAATATTCCTATAATTACAATCACAGCGAAAGCAATGAAAGAAGATTACCAAAAAGCTATTTTCAGTGGAGCAAACGATTATATATCGAAACCTGTAGATGTAGATAAATTGTTGTCGTTGTTAAAAATATGGTTATTTAAATAGAACAATGGGAAAGCCAAAAATATTACTCGTTGACGACTTAGAGGAAAACCTGGTAAGTCTTGAAATGATCCTGAGAGGATTTGATGTTACTTTTATTAAAGCTACATCGGGGGCAGAAGCGCTGCGCAAAACCATTAACGACGATTTTGCGCTTGCCATTCTTGATGTCCAGATGCCCGGTATGGACGGCTACGAAACTTTATCGTTGATGCGGAAAAGGCAACGAACAAAATTTCTGCCCGTAATATTTGTTTCGGCCATCCACCAAAGCGATTTACACATTATAAAAGGTATTGAAACCGGGGCCGTCGATTTTATCGCCAAGCCCATAATACCTGAAATTCTGGTGGGTAAAGTAAAAAACTTCCTCGACTTGTTCTCGCAGCAACAGGAGTTGAAAAGCCTGCTGAAAAAATTGGAAGAAAAGAACAAAGAGCTTGAAATTCAAAAAGAAAAAGCAGAAGAAGCCACACGGGAAAAATCCATGTTCCTGGCCAACATGTCGCATGAAATTCGCACACCCCTAAACGGCATAATCGGAATCTCAAAAATCCTCGAAGAATCGAAACTCGATTCGGAACAAAAAGAGTTAACCGAAATAATTACAACATCGGGCGAAAACCTGCTCAATATTGTAAATGACATTCTCGATTTCTCGAAGATTGAATCGGGCCAGATTAAGCTGGAAAAAATTGATTTCAGCCTGAAAAAAGTTATTGAATCCATTATTAAATTAATGAAATTAAATGCCGACAAAAAAGGGAATACCCTTTCGGTGAAAATTGAACCTCAGGTTCCGGACATTTTAACCGGCGACCCACACAGGCTAAATCAAATCCTGACCAACCTGGTAAACAATGCCATAAAATTTACCAAAAACGGTAACATTAAAATAGTGGTTGAAACAACCGCCAAAGATGAAAAAGAAACCCAACTGCTTTTTAAAGTAATAGATACAGGAATAGGAATTTCGAAACAAGGACAAAAAAAACTTTTCAAAGAGTTTTCACAAACCGAAAGTTCCACATCCAGAAAATACGGCGGCACCGGCCTGGGGCTGGCCATTTGTAAAAACCTCGCATCGCTGATGGGCGGAGAAATTGGGGTTAACAGCACCGAGGGCAACGGTTCTGAGTTTTGGTTCAGTTTGAAATTTGGCTACAAACAACAAAAACAAAAGGATATGCGCACAGAAGAGATTGACATTCCTGCCGGCATTGAAATTTTATACGCTGAAGACAATCCGGTAAATCAACGTGTTACTCAACTTTTATTGCAAAAAATTGGTGTCAAATGCGAAATTGCCATCAACGGGCAGGAGGCCATTGAAATGTACAAAAACAACCAGTTCGACTTAATTTTAATGGACATGCAGATGCCCGAAGTTGACGGCATCGAGTCGGCAAAACAAATCAGGCAAATCGAACAAAATAGCGGTGTTGATGATCCGGTTTTTATTGTGGCGGTTACGGCAAACACTTTTTCAGAAGACAAACAAAAATGTTTCAATGCAGGCATGAACGATTTTATCAGCAAACCATTTAAAGAGGCAGAACTGAAGAGAATAATCAAAAATGCAGTAACCAACAAACAAATACAACAAATTAATGAGCCTCCACGAAACTGAAATACAAGACATTGAGATCAACCTGCTGCTACAGGCCATTTACATGAAATATGGCTACGATTTCAGGAACTACAGCAAAGCCCACCTGAAAAGGAGGATACACCAAAGGTTAAAACTGAGCGGATTAAAAACTATTACAGAGATGCAAAAACTAATTCTCTGGGATACTGATTTTTACAAGATTTTCCTGAAAGACCTTTCCATTAACGTCACCGAAATGTTTCGCGACCCGGATTTTTATGCCGCGTTTCGCGAAAAAGTAATTCCCGACTTGCGAACCTACGCCCACATAAAAGTGTGGCATGCCGGCTGCTCCACCGGTGAGGAAGTCTATTCGCTGGCCATTGTATTGAAAGAGGAAAACCTGCTGAAAAAAACGCAAATTTATGCCACCGATTTCAATAAAAATGTACTTGAAATTGCAAAACAGGGAATTTACAGCAAAAAAGAGATTGACCTCTACGCCCAAAATTACAAACAAGCCGGAGGGAAAAATGAACTTTCTGACTACTACACTTCAAAATACGGTTCGGTTTTGTTCGATAATTCGTTGTCGAAAAATATAGTTTTTGCCGACCACAACCTGGTAACCGACGGTGTATTTGCTGAAGTCAATCTTGTTTTCTGCCGCAACGTATTAATTTATTTCGACAAAAAACTTCAAAATAAAGTTTTGCGCCTGTTTTCCGAGAGCATTACCAAAAGGGGGTTTCTTTGTCTTGGAACAAAAGAGAGCCTCCGTTTTACCGATTTCGACAATAAATATTCAGTTATCGATAGCAAGATGAAAATTTATAAAAAATTACCGGAAACAAAATGATTAAAGCCATTGTTATAGGAGCTTCGTTTGGCGGAATGGAAGCCATTAAGAACCTGCTTTTCATGCTTCCTGCCCAGTGCACAATCCCCATTGTTGCTGTTTTACATATTGGCAACAATACAATTGATACCTATCTTTCAATGCTGAACAAAAACAGTCACTACAATGTAAAAGAAGCCGAAGAAAAAAAATCAATCAAACCAGGAAATTTCTACTTTGCACCACCCAATTATCATTTGCTGGTTGAAGACAATTTTACAATCAGCCTTTCAACCGACGAAAAAGTTAATTTCTCGCGCCCTTCAATCGATGTGCTTTTTGAAACGGCAGCATGGAGTTTACAAAATGAACTCATCGGGGTACTGCTCACAGGCTCAAATAACGACGGAGCCAACGGACTGAAAACAATCAGGGAGCTCGGCGGCACTACCATTGTGGAAAACCCGGAAACTGCTTTTGCCAAAACCATGCCCGAAACCGCTGTAAGAATCAGCCATCCGCACTATATTCTCGATTTAAAAGATATTGCAGGTAAAATCACAAAGCTGACAAATGAATAATTTGAAAACCAATAAAATATATTAAAAATGAAACGAGTAATTCTAGTAGCATTCTTACTTCTTGCAGTCCCTAATTTAATTTTTGCCCAGGAAAACTATCAACCCTCAGAAAAAAACCTTGAAAACCGCGAATGGTTTCAGGATGCCAAGTACGGGCTGTTCATCCACTGGGGCGTTTACAGTATTTTAGGCGATGGCGAGTGGGTTATGAACAACCAGCAAATTCCCATTAAACAATACGAGCGGCTGCCCTCCTTTTTCAATCCCATTGATTTTGATCCCGCCGAATGGGTTTCGATGGTAAAAAAAGCCGGGATGAAATACATTACCATTACCAGCAAGCACCACGACGGGTTTGCCATGTTCGATTCCGATGTGAGCGAGTACGATATTGTTGACAAAACGCCATACGGAAAAGATGTATTAAAAATGCTGAAAGATGAGTGCGACAAACAGGGAATCAAGCTGTTTTTCTACCATTCGCAACTCGATTGGCACCATCCTGATTATTATCCACGCGGAAGAACAGGAAGCGGTTTTACAGGCAGGCCGCAAAACGGCAACTGGGACAACTACATCGACTACATGAATGCCCAGTTAACCGAACTGCTGACCAACTACGGCGAAATTGGCGGAATTTGGTTCGACGGAATGTGGGATAAAAAGAGTGCCGACTGGCACCTGGCGGAAACCTATTCACTTATTCACGAACTGCAACCCGGGGCCATGATTGGCAGCAACCACCACGTGGAACCTTACCCCGGAGAAGATTTTCAGATGTTTGAACGCGATTTGCCGGGCAAAAATACAATGGGGTTCAACCAGACCAGCACCATCTCGGAACTCCCGCTGGAAATGTGCGAAACCATGAACGGTTCGTGGGGTTTCAACCTTCAGGACCAAAACTACAAATCAGTAAAACGACTCATCCAAACCATGGTAAAAGCAGCAGGCTACGGAGCCAATTTTTTGCTGAACACCGGCCCGATGCCCAACGGCGAAATTCAGCCCGAAAATATCGATACGCTCATGAAAATGGGAAAATGGCTCGAAAAATACGGGGAAACAATTTACGAAACCCGTAAAGGGCCCATCGCCCCGCAAGACTGGGGGGCTACAACCATTACCAAGGACGGAACCGTTTACATTCACCTGCTTGAACTAAAAGATGAAAACCTGTTGATTCCGTCATTTCCTCAAAAAATAAAATCGGCAACCTATTTTGCGGGAGGCGAAAAGGTTGATTATATGGAAACCGATTACGGCATCTTGCTGAATATCCCGAAAGAAAAACAGGAAAATTACGATACAATACTTGTAGTAAAAATGTAGTGTCCCTGATAACAAAAAATAAATTGTTTAATTCTAAAAAAATAAATTAAAACCATACGGACTGATTGCACAAAAGATAAAAAAAACGATGCGTTTTTTTAATGATTCTAAATAAGCCAATATAGTTTTCAACATATTTAATTATCTATATATTTAGCGTCCCATTAGAATAAAATACTTTAAAATCTCGCAACTTTTCGCGATTTTTATTGTTCATTTTGGTGATTAATTTGTAATAATTAAAAGACAAAGATATGTTTGATTCAGACCTGATTGAAAAAGTGTATGGACAAATGTCCGAAAGGGTAAAAAAAGCCCGTCAAAAACTCAACCACCCGCTCACCTACGCCGAAAAAATACTCTACTCGCATTTATACGAAACACAACCGCTTGAATCGTTTAAGCGGGGAGGCGATTATGTGGATTTTGCGCCCGACCGCGTGGCCATGCAGGATGCAACGGCACAAATGGCATTGCTGCAATTCATGAATTCAGGAAAAGATACAACTGCAGTGCCTTCTACTGTGCACTGCGATCACCTCATCCAGGCCCAGGTTGACGGAAAAACCGACCTCAGTGTTTCACGAAATGCCAACAAGGAAGTTTTCGATTTTCTGGAATCAGTTTCCAATAAATACGGAATTGGCTTTTGGAAACCCGGGGCCGGGATTATCCACCAGGTAGTACTCGAAAATTATGCTTTCCCCGGTGGGATGATGATTGGAACCGACTCGCACACGCCCAATGCCGGCGGTCTTGGCATGGTGGCAATTGGTGTTGGAGGAGCCGATGCAGTGGATGTTATGGCCGGAATGCCCTGGGAGCTGAAAATGCCTAAACTGATTGGTGTTAAACTAACCGGAAAACTAAGTGGCTGGACCGCTCCTAAAGATATCATTCTTAAAGTAGCCGGAATTTTAACCGTGAAAGGCGGAACAGGTGCTATCATCGAATATTTTGGCGAAGGGGCAGAATCGCTTTCAGCAACCGGGAAAGGTACCATTTGTAACATGGGAGCGGAAGTGGGTGCAACCACCAGCATTTTTGCTTTCGACGAAAGCATGCAACGCTACCTGAAAGCTACCGGCAGGGAAAAAGTGGCTGAAATGGCCGATAAAATGAAAGACGTGCTTTCTCCTGACCCGGAAATCTACGAGAATCCCGAAAAATATTACGACGAGCTTATTGAAATCAATCTTTCTGAACTTGAGCCACACATTAACGGGCCGTTTACCCCCGACCTGGCCACTCCTGTGTCAAAAATGAAAGAAACAGCCAAAGAAAATGACTGGCCACTCGATGTTTCGGTAGGGTTAATTGGCAGTTGTACCAACTCGTCATACGAAGATATTTCGCGCGCAGCATCAATTGCCAAACAGGCTGTTGACAAAGGACTGAAAGCAAAATCGGAATTCACAATTACGCCGGGTTCTGAACAGGTCCGCTACACTATTGAACGCGATGGATACATCGGTATTTTCGAACAAATGGGCGGTAAGGTTTTTGCCAATGCCTGTGGCCCGTGCATCGGGCAGTGGGCACGCCCGGGAGCCGATAAAAACGAGAAAAATACAATCGTCCATTCGTTTAACCGCAACTTCTCAAAACGAAACGACGGAAACCCAAATACCCACGCGTTTGTAACATCGCCCGAGCTGGTTACAGCAATAGCCATTTCGGGCCGGCTCGATTTTGACCCAATTAACGATACCCTTACCAACGAAAAAGGCGAAAGAGTAAAATTGAATCCGCCTACGGGATTCGAACTTCCGGTAAAAGGGTTCGACGTGAAAGATGCCGGCTATCAGGATCCGGCTGAAGACGGCTCAAAAGTGGAAGTGAATGTGGCCCCGGATTCCGATCGGTTGCAACTGCTCGAACCTTTCGATCCGTGGGATGGGAAAAACATCACAGGGGCAAAACTGCTCATTAAAGCATTGGGCAAATGCACCACCGACCATATTTCAATGGCCGGCCCGTGGCTTCGTTTCCGTGGTCACCTCGATAATATTTCGAACAACCTGCTGATAGGTGCCGAAAATGCATTCAACAATGAATCAAACAAGGTAAAAAACCAGTTGACAGGAGAATACGGGAAAGTTCCCGATGTGCAACGGGCTTATAAAGAAAAAAATATCCCAACGGTTATTGTAGGCGACCACAACTATGGCGAAGGCTCATCGCGCGAGCATGCTGCCATGGAGCCCCGCCACCTTGGAGTGAGGGCCGTAATTGTTAAATCGTTTGCACGCATTCACGAAACCAACCTGAAAAAACAGGGAATGCTCGCACTTACTTTCGATAACGAAAACGATTACGACCTGATTCAGGAAGACGATACGTTTAACTTTATTGATTTGAATGAATTTGCACCAGGCAAACAACTTACTGTGGAAGTAGTCCACGCAGATGGTTCGAAGGATTCAGTAAAAGTAAACCACACTTACAACGATCAACAAATCAAGTGGTTTAAAGCAGGTTCAGCATTAAATTTAATCCGAAAACAAAACAAAAATTAAAAAAGATATTCATGCAAAAAATTAAAGTTCAAAATCCCGTTGTTGAACTCGATGGCGACGAGATGACCCGGGTTATCTGGGATTTTATTAAACAAAAACTGATTCTCCCCTACCTCGATATCGAATTAAAATATTATGACCTGGGAATGGAAAACCGGGATGCCACCGACGACCAGGTTACAGTGGACGCAGCACATGCCATAAAAAAATATGGCGTGGGGGTAAAATGCGCCACCATCACGCCGGACGAAGCCCGTGTGGAAGAATTCAAGCTGAAATACATGTGGAAATCGCCCAACGGAACCATCCGGAATATAATCGGGGGGACTGTTTTCCGTGAACCCATTCTGATTAAAAACATCCCCCGCCTGGTTCCCGGCTGGAAAAAACCCATCTGCATCGGACGCCATGCGTTTGGCGATCAATACAAAGCCACCGACTTTGTTACCAAAGGAAAAGGCAAACTCACCATTACGTTTACACCCGACGATGGCAGCGAACCGCAAAGCTACAATGTGTATGATTTTGAAGGCGACGGTGTTGCCATGGCCATGTATAATACCGACGAGTCGATAAGCGGTTTTGCCCGATCGTGTATGAACCAGGCTATCCTGAAAAAATGGCCCTTGTACATGTCAACCAAAAACACCATTCTGAAAAAATACGACGGGCGGTTTAAAGACATTTTCCAGGAAATTTACGAAAACGAATACAAAGATAAGTTCGAAGAAATTGGAATTACTTACGAACACCGCCTGATTGACGATATGGTGGCTGCTGCGCTAAAATGGGACGGCGGATTTGTGTGGGCCTGCAAAAACTACGACGGCGATGTACAAAGCGATATCGTGGCCCAGGGATTTGGCTCACTCGGACTTATGACTTCAACGCTGGTTACCCCCGATGGAAAAACCATGGAAGCCGAAGCTGCCCACGGGACTGTAACACGCCATTTCAGGCAACATAAGGTGGGAAAACCAACTTCTACCAATCCAATTGCATCCATATTTGCCTGGACACGCGGCCTCGAGTTCCGCGGCAAACTTGACAGCAACGATGAACTGATCAACTTTGCCCACAGCCTGGAACAGGTTTGTATTGAAACCGTTGAGTCAGGTAAAATGACCAAGGATTTGGCACTCGTAATACATGGGAAAGATTTAAAGGAGGAACACTACCTTACAACCCAGGAATTCCTGGAAGCATTGGACGAAAACCTGAAAAAGAAATTGAACTAATAAGAATTGCTGCTGATCAATTTTCGTGGAACAAATCTGCAAATTTTTGATTTTCAGCTGTTCCACTGAAGCCATAAGATATTCACAAAATTTATTATCTTAAAGGCATCCAATGGTTTTCTTTTAAACAATAAAATGGAAGAAATAAAAAACATAAATGGTAAACTGCAGGTACCCGACAAACCGGTAATTCCTTATATTGAAGGGGACGGAATCGGGCACGACATCACTCTGCCATCGCAAAAGGTAATTGATGCTGCTGTTGAAAAAGCATACGGCGGCCAGCGAAAAATAATCTGGAAAGAAGTTCTGGCCGGCGAAAAAGCTTTCAGGCAAACCGGCAGTTACCTGCCCGATGCCACCATTGAAGCCTTCAGGAAATACCTGGTAGGAATTAAGGGGCCATTACAAACACCTGTTGGCGAGGGAATCCGCTCGCTTAACGTGGCACTGCGGCAAACGCTCGATCTCTTTGTTTGCCTGCGCCCGGTTCGCTGGTTTAAGGGTGTCCCCTCACCCATTCGTTATCCCACACTGGTTGACATGCATATTTTCCGCGAAAACACTGAGGATATTTATGCAGGGATTGAATATATGGATGGCAGTGCTGATGCAAAAAAGTTAAGTAACTTTCTGATTCAGGAAATGGGAGTGAAAGAAATCCTCTTCCCCGAAAGTTCTTCTTTTGGCATAAAACCTGTTTCGAAAGAAGGCTCCGAACGGTTAACCAGGGCAGCAATTCAATATGCCATTCAGCGCGAATTGCCTTCGGTAACCCTGGTACATAAAGGCAACATCATGAAATATACAGAAGGAGCATTTAAAATTTGGGGATACGATTTAGCTGAAAATGAATTTGGAGACCATACTTTTACCTGGCGGCAGTTTGAAAAGATAAAAACAGAAAAAGGCCGTCTCGATGCCGAAAAAGCGCTGGAAGAAGCCCAAAAAGCAGGAAAAGTTATTGTGAAGGACGTGATAACGGATGCCTTTTTACAGGAATCGCTGTTAAAACCCTACGATCATTCAGTAATTGCCACTATGAACCTGAACGGCGATTACATCTCGGATCAACTGGCAGCTATGGTTGGCGGAATAGGAATTTCGCCCGGTGCCAACATTAATTCGTTAAGTGGATATGCCATCTTCGAGGCTACCCACGGCACAGCTCCCGATATTGCAGGTTCAGGAAAAGCAAATCCGAGTTCGCTGATACTTTCGGCTGTTATGATGCTCGAACACATTGGCTGGAATAAAGCTGCCGAACATGTGTACGATGCCATGGAACATGTTTTTGCCAAACGGAAGGTTACCTCCGATTTGTATGCTCAAATGGAGGGCGCCACGCTTTTAACCACTTCCGATTTTTCGGATGAAGTGATAAAAAACATGCATTAATTCATTTTGACTATTAATACAAAAAACAAAAGAATATGGAATATATCAAGTACCGTTTTTTTCAAAAAGCAAGCAAGTGCTCAAAAGAATTTCAACGTATTAAAAATGAACATGCCGATAAGGTAATTGCTGAAGTTACATTAGGACAGGTTCTTACAGGAATGAAAGGCATTCCTTTACTGGTTACCGATACCTCGAAACTCGATCCGAATGAAGGAATCCGTTTTAAAGGTTACTCAATACCTGAACTGAGGGAAAAACTGCCAAAAATTTCACCAACAGGAGAGCCACTTCCCGAAGGATTGTTTTACCTGATGCTGATTGGCGAAATACCAACGCATGAAGACGTAATGAACCTTTCGAAAGATTTTGCCACGCGCGCCCATGTGCCGCAGCATGTTTTCGATGTTATCGATGCCATGCCTCTGAATTCGAGGCCGATGACACAGTTCAGCGCGGCAATTCTGTCCATGGCCACCGAGTCAATCTTTCAAAAAGCTTACAGGGCCGGTGTAAATAAAAAATACTACTGGGATTCGACCTACGAAGATGTGATGAACCTGATTGCACGCCTGCCCCGCGTGGCGGCCTATATTTATCGCCGTAATTTTTACAACAACGAACAAATTGAACCTAATCCACGTCTCGACTGGTCAGGGAATCTTGTTCACATGATGGGGTTCGATTCAGAAGATATTCGCAGGCTGTTCCGTCTTTACATGGTTATTCATGCCGACCACGAAGGAGGAAATGTATCGGCGCACACCGCACACCTTGTAGGTTCGGCGCTGAGTAATCCTTATTACGCATATTCTGCAGCAATGACAGGTCTTGCAGGGCCGCTCCACGGTTTTGCCAACCAGGATGTGATTCACTGGATTTTTCAGATGATTGAAGATTTGGATACCGACAAGCCTACTGACGAACAGGTGGCAACCTATTGTAAAAAAACACTGGAAGAAGGCCGCGTTATTCCGGGTTACGGTCATGCAGTACTACGTAAAACTGACCCAAGATTTACGGCACAGCAGGAATTTGCAGAAAAATATATCAAGGATGATTCAATAATCGATATTGTAAATCAACTCTATAAAATTGTTCCGCCTATTTTGTCGAATGTTGGTAAAATTAAAAATCCATGGCCAAATGTAGATGCATTCAGCGGCTCATTGCTCTACCACTATGGAATAGAAGAATACACTTTCTACACCGTATTGTTTGGCGTTTCCAGGGCCCTTGGGGTTTTAGCATCGTTTGTTAACGACCGTGTTTACGGAATGCCCATTGAAAGGCCAACTTCACATCCTTTGGAATGGTTCCGCGATAAAGTTGAAGGGAAAAAGAGCAACAAGAAATGTTAACTTATTTAAATCTCGGCACTGAAAATTTAGAGCCCGTAACGTGTATTGCTGTTGGCGCGCCGGGTGATGCAGATCAATTACCCGACGACCTGAAAGAAAGGGAGCTAAAACCCAGGGAAAGAAAAGAAAAAAAGGAATTTGTTTTTGAACTCGGCAGGCATTAATAGGGTGTGTAATGAATTAAGTTACCTGATAAACATTTCTAAATGTCACATATTTAATTATTTATAAAATATTATTAGGCAGTTTATTCTATTACACAC
>NZ_JBSQIC010000042.1:0-32742 GCF_055108615.1 Tangfeifania sp.
GGTGTGTAATGAATTAAGTTACCTGATAAACATTTCTAAATGTCACATATTTAATTATTTATAAAATATTATTAGGCAGTTTATTCTATTACACACCCTAAACTTACACTCCGCAAACTTTTATTGCGTGGTGCATAATTTCAATTTTCAGGGAAGTGGTTTTAGGAATAACCTCCCCATCAACCTGGCACTCGTGGGGTTCTGGCAAACTAATAGTTGCTTTGTTGGTGGAATATACTTTAACATATTTCATGCGGTGTAAACTGCCTGTAAAAGCAGCAAAAATGAAGGTGAAAACAAACCACCACGGATAGGGCCTGATAATTACAATTTCAAATTTGCCGTCATCAATTATACCCGTGGGATTGATAATAGCGCCTGTTCCAAAACTTTTAGCATTGGCAATTACCAACATTTCAGTTTTCATCTTTCTGCGCCGTTGCCCGGGAATTTCAATATAAAACGGGAAATAAGTTTTCCCTTCCATTAATTCTTTAAACAGCTGCTTGCCATATCCAATAAGGCCTTTTGAACCTTCTTTTTCAAATCGCTTAACAATACGGGCATTAATCCCCACATCGCTCAGGTGCAGGCAATAAAAGCGGTCATTGATTTTAATTACATCCATTGGATTTGCCGGATTCTTCAGGTTGAACTTCAGAGCCCGCCGGAAATTTTCAGGAATCCCGAGGTTATATGCCAACCCGTTTGCCGAACCTGATGGAATTATCCCCAGCTCAATACCGGTTCCCAAAAGTTCAACAGCAACCATGTTAACAGTACCGTCGCCTCCTGCGGCAATCACTTTTTGAGGTTCAAAATCGTTAATTTGCGACCTGATTTTATTGGGATCGCCTTCACCCGATGTTTCAAAAACTTTCCACTGAAAATTAAACTTTTCAGCAGCTTCTGAA
This sequence comes from Tangfeifania sp., assembly GCF_055108615.1. Lineage (NCBI taxonomy): Bacteria > Pseudomonadati > Bacteroidota > Bacteroidia > Marinilabiliales > Prolixibacteraceae > Tangfeifania > Tangfeifania sp. The sequence continues at coordinate 915 of NZ_JBSQIC010000042.1, forward strand.
ATAATTGACAGGTAATCGTCCGTCAGGGCGTTTCCTGACATTGGGTTTACAACAAACAGTATTTTTGAATTTGTCTGATTCTTCAATTTTACTAATTTAAACGTGTAAACAGCAGGGGCACCCAGGTTCTGATGTCTGCTGCTTTTAATTCATAAAGTTGTAATATTATAAAAAAAACAAATATAATTAAGGATGAAGTACCTTAGACCCATAATGAAAGGAGCCTACAAACCTGTAAAACGGCTCAAAGTTTTTTTTAAACAAAAAGCCGGGTGGTTAGACATTCCTAAAATAATGCCGTTCAAGGGTTACGGAAATGAAAAAGAAATTATCATCCAGGGAATGGTTATTGAAGACAAAGGCCTCACAAAACCCCATGACAAATTAAAATTCTGGCAAAATATGCTGGCCACCATTAAAAGGTTTTCGGGTGACGAAATTGCCGGAGTGAATGTAAAAGCCACCTTCCGGGGACAAAGCCAAATTGCCGAAACCGATGAACAGGGATTTTTTCTGTTCAAATTCAGGACAAATAATAACGAAGAGCGAACTGTTGGCGACTGGCTTCCTGTTCAATTTGAACTTGTAGATGCAATTGTTGAGAACCAGCCTGAAACCACTGCCACCGGTTATGTCCGATTTATTCCGCAGGGAAATGAACACATTATTGTATCCGATATTGATGATACGGTAATGGTTTCTCATTCAACCCAAATCCTAAAAAAGCTCCGGCTCATGCTGTTTAAAAATGCCCACACCCGCGCTCCTTTTCCAGGCATCTCGTTTTTTTACAAAACACTGGCCAAAGGGACAGACACTACTGTGTCCCATCCATTTTTCTATGTTTCAAGCAGTGAATGGAACCTTTATGATTTGCTCGATGACTTTTTCAGCTTCAATCAGTTGCCCCCTGGCGTTTTTTTATTGAAAAGACTGGAGCACAGTATTCTGAAATTTTGGAAATCGGGAGGAGGAACCCATCAGCACAAATTTGATAAAATCAGGCACCTGCTACAGTTTTACCCTAACCGGACATTTATTTTAATTGGCGACAGCGGGCAACGCGATCCGGAAATTTACTCGCAACTTGCCCTTGAATTTCCCGGACGAATTGAAACCATTTTCATACGAAAAATTCGTTCGCGGAGTTTTCTGAACAAAAACGAAGAACTTACAGCCCAACTGGCCGAAATACAAACCGGTTATTTCGAAGTAAAAAACAGTCACGAAGCTGCACTTATTGCATTGCGCCGCGGTTACATCAGTTCAAAATATTTTAGTGAGATTGAAGCAGGATTGTCAAAACAGAACTCATCAGATTGATTTGTAAGAAATTAAATAAATGTTAGCCCGATACTGTTTTAATAAATTGAATGGAGCGTTCGTTAAAAACATCGGGCTGATCGAGGTTACAAACATGCCCGCTGTTCCGGATGACCTCCAGCTTCGAGTTCAGGTGTTTTTTCACAAGGTTCGAAACCATGGGCAGAAACATGTGATCGCGCTCTCCCATTAAATATAAAACAGGGGCCGATGCTTCTTTAACCAGAAACTCTTTGAGATTATCCCTGATTTCGCCCGACATGCGCAGCCACTTTTTAAACTCCCTGTCTCCCAGCCTCACAGCTTCATTAATAAACAGGTTTCGCGACACAGTATGTTTGCGAGAAGGGATTAAAATCCAGGCATTCAGCTTGTATAGCCACATGTAAGGAAGAATGGAATTCAACAACTTGGCCACGCTAACCAAACCATTAATTTTTTTATTAAACTGAACAACTGCACCTCCCAGGATAATTGACTCCGCTCTTCCCGGTGCAAGTTTATCTATAGCACGAATTACAATGCAACCCAGTGATATTCCTACAAAATGAGCCCTTTCGATGTTCAGGTGATCCATGGTGTAGATTACATCCGCTGCAATTTCATCAAATTTGTAAATCTCTTCCTTAGAGTATTGTTTTTTCGATTTTCCGTGCCCCCGCAAATCGACCAGCAAAACATTAAAATGTTTTTTGAAGTCGCGCAATTGCCTGAACCAAACAACATTGCTCCCTCCTGCTCCGTGTACAAAAACCACCCAGGTTTTTGATGTTTTATGTCTGAATATTTTGTGATATAACATCGTGTCAAATATATACTTTTTTTAGCCTCGGTTAACAATACAAAATCTATTCCGAAAAATCATTAAGCCTGATCCATTCAAAATATTCAACTGTCGTGTCAACTATGAACTGTCATTTCGACCTTTGGGAGAAATCTGCTGTAATAATTAGATTTCTCACCTTCGTACCTCAGGTTTCGAAATGACAATTTCTACATTTTACATTTGACTGGACACTACTATAGAAAAATTATTTACCCGGATAAACCGGGCTCATCCACTCTTCCTTGGGCAAATATTTGCTGCCACTCGCCCATTTAATACCGCGTTTTAATATCTCCCATGATTGTGGAATATCGAAATCGGCCGGTGTGTGCCCTAATGAAATATAAAAAACACGGCCTTTGCCATACGTTTTTTTCCATACTACCGGAACCACAGCCCCGTCAATCCATTCTGCATGTTCGTCGTTAAAAGTAGTTGTAGCAAGCACTTTTACATTCGGATCTACATGCATGTAATATTGTTCTGAATTGATCTCAAAATTACTGACTCCTTTTGTAAGCGGGTCGTTTTTGTCGGTAATTTCCACGGTATAATCAATAACACCTCCCGGGTGGGCAACCCACTGGCCGCCAACCATAAACTGGTATTCGGTATTGTTCCTGAACGAATCGCCCAGCCCGCCATGTGTTCCTGCCAGGCCAACTCCGTTTTTCACAGCTTCAAGCAGTCCTTTCTCCTGCTCCTGCGAAATTTGGCCCATCGTCCACGACTGAAAAACCAGGTCGGTTTCTTCCATAACTTCTTTGTTGGTATATACGTCGAGCGATTCAGAAACGGTAACAATTGCCCCCTGTGTTTTCAGCCAGTTGTGTACTTTTTCAGTCAACTCTCTAGGGTAATGGCCATCCCATCCGCCCCAAACCATCAGTACTTTTTTGCCCTTTAGCGAAGGCAACTCATCGGGTGCAGCAGGCGGATTTTCAGCTGATGCAAGCGTATTTAAAATAAACAACAGTAAAAACGCAAATCCGGTAATACGAGCAGTTTTAATTTTTGAAATCATTTTATTTTGGTTTAATTGATTTTTCCGAGCAGTAAAAATAGCAATTGTTTCGGCTAAAAAACAAAATCCATTTAATTTTTCCAGGCACCCACCAGTGCTTTAAAACAGTCAGCCGAACTGTCGTGTCGTTCATCGCTCGCTGTTCCACGGTAACTTTCCATAAAAGTACCTGCTGGCCCCCAAACCGTTTGTAACATTCCCAGGTACCTGGGTTTCATTTTTTTATTGATTGTAGTTTACAGCGTGAATTTAATAAAAATTGACATCCTGCAGCAATTTCAATTGAATACAGATAACCAGACAGCCGGATTAATTTCCAAAATGTTGGAAAGTTTTTAAGCCGATTTTTTTATTGCACTCAAATTTTCCGTAATTTTTAGGATAAAATAAAACCATCATGGAAAAATCACTAAAAGAAAAAATCCGGAGTTTTATAACCGTAGGAGTTGATGAAAAACCGGCTGAGGCAAAGCCCGATGTGTTCTGGCAAAACCTCAGAAACACCGGCACCGAATTGTGGCTCGACACCGGCGATATGGAAGAAGCCGAAAAAAACTGGACAGCCGAGATGACTGCTCTCACCACCAACAACACGCTGGTTAACAAAGAAATTCAAAAAGGCATTTACGATGAATTTATTACCGACGCGAAAAAGATTGTAAGTTCGTTGCCGCTTCGGGAACAAATAATTGAAATTGCTTTTATTCTGAATGCCCGGCATGGATTGCGGCTGGCCAAAAAGTTCGGTGGTTTTGTGAGTGTTGAACTCCATACCGACACCGCCCACAACATGGAAGCAACCATTGAATACGGGAAAAGATATTTTGAGATTTGTCCCGAACAGTTCATCATAAAAGTACCTTACACTGCCGCAGGCTTGCTGGCTGCCCGCAAACTACGCGAGATGGGTGTTAAAATAAATTTCACACTCGAATTTTCGGCACGGCAAAATGTACTGGTAACTGCCCTTACAAAGCCCAATTATCAAAATGTATTTTTGGGAAGAATTGGCACCTATATAAAAGACAATAACCTGGGAGACGGGACCGGTGCCGGCGAACGCACCGTACTTGAGGCACAGAAATGGGTCACCAAACTTTCGGAAAACCAAAAAGAACCTTCAAAATTAATCGCAGCCAGTTTACGAAGTTATGAACAACTGGATGCTCTTGCCGGATGTGATGTTTTTACCATGCCAATAAAAGTGGCTGCCGACGGAAAAGAAAAGCTCACAGGAGATTTCAAACCGAAGTTACACGAAGTTTATCCGGTTAGTCTCGATAAAACCGCGGGAAAATATTTCCCCGGTAAACTCTGGGAAGTAACCGAACAGGAACATGAACTGGCAAAAAGCCTGGCTGATAACTGTCCGGTCAACGGGAATGAACTTATTGACCGTGTTCATGCAGCAGGATGCGGCGACATGTTTCCGTACCTGAGCGATAAAGATTTGAAGAACATTTCGGATGACGGGAAAATTCCAAACCATGAGCGCTGGGCAGCACGAATTGAAAGCGGCGAGCTGGCTATCGACACCCTACTGAATTTGGCTGGACTGGCCAGTTTTGCAAACGACCAGGCAGAACTCGACGCACGCATTGAGAGGTTAATCAGGGAGTAAAATTCAGTTATTTGCCGCAGGACGCATAAAAAAGAAAAGCGAACCCTGCCCGGGAGTTCCGTTACTTTGGTAATTCGTCCAAACTTCTTCAATCCACGGCGCATGCCCCATTGTCTGGTGCCATGTTTCGGGTTGTTTAATTTTTACAGTTATTATTGCCATTTGACCAACTACTTCCTACATTTGCTCAGAGATAAAAATAATTACAATGCTTCCCACGATAGAAAAATTAAAATACACTGATCAGAATAATTTTTTTCTGATGGCCGGCCCCTGTGCAATTGAAGGCGAAAAAATGGCCATGGAAATTGTTGAAAAAATTGTTGAAATTACCAACCGGCTTAAAATTCCTTTCATTTTTAAAGGTTCGTACCGGAAAGCTAACCGCTCAAGGCTCGATTCCTTTACCGGGATTGGCGACGAAAAAGCGTTGAAAATTCTTCGAAAGGTGAATGAAACGTTTGCTATTCCAACTGTTACTGATATTCACTCAGCCGCAGAGGCAGCAATGGCTGCTGAATATGTTGACGTGCTGCAAATTCCGGCCTTTCTTTGCCGCCAAACCGACATCCTGGTAGCAGCGGCCCAAACCGGGAAAGTGGTGAATATTAAAAAAGGCCAGTTCCTGTCTGCCGCGGCCATGCAGTTTGCAGTTACCAAAGTGCGGGAAAGTGGAAACGAAAATGTGGTGCTTACCGAACGCGGAACCACTTTTGGCTACCAGGATTTGGTGGTTGATTACCGCGGTATTCCCGAAATGCGAAAGATGAAAGTTCCGGTTGTGCTCGACATCACCCACTCGCTGCAGCAACCCAACCAGGCCAGCGGCGTAACCGGCGGCCAGCCGGAATTGATTGAAACCATAGCCCGCGCGGGAATTGCAGTTGGTGCCGACGGTATTTTTATTGAAACACATCCCAATCCGGCAGAAGCAAAGTCGGACGGGGCAAATATGCTGAGGCTGGAGTTGCTGGAGCCGCTGTTGGAAAACCTGTCAGAATTGTATAAATTTGTACAAAAGCTTAAAATAGTATGAAGAACAGACGAACATTTTTAAAGAAACTCACCGCGGGGACATTAGCTGCCGGGTTTTTGCCTTTTGCGAAAAAAGCTTCAGCCGGTGAAGTTAAACTTACCGGTGCCCTGATGCATCATGTATTTTTCTGGCTAAAAGAGCCGGATAATAAAGCGCACAGAAAACAGTTTGAAAAAGCGCTGGAAGATTTAATAAAAGTGAAAACCATAAAAGTAAGTCATATTGGAGTTCCGGCGGAAACTGAAGAGCGCGGAGTAGTTGAAAACTCCTTCACCTATTCCTACATGGTAATGTTCGACAGCCTGGAAGATCAAAACATTTATCAGAAACATCCGCTGCACCTCAAATTTATTGAAGAAAACGAACAGCTCTGGGAAAAAGTAGTGGTTTACGATTCGGTGGATTAACGGGATTCGGAGTTTTCAACTCCGATATTTGAGTTAGGAAACTCAAATTCCAGGTCAATGAAAAAACAGATAAGCCATTAAAATCGCGGCAATAATCCCGGTAAAATCGGCAATTAATCCACAAACCACTGCATAGCGGGTATTTTTTATTCCTACCGACCCAAAATACACGGCCAAAATGTAAAAAGTGGTATCGGTAGCTCCCTGCACCGTACTTGCCACACGGCCGATAAACGAGTCGGCTCCATGCGTGTTCATGGCATCCACCATCATTCCTCGGGCACCGCTCCCGCTGAGCGGTTTCATCAGTGCTGTTGGCAACGCCGGCGTGAAATCAGTATTGATGCCCACCAGCTCAAAAACCCAGGTAAAACCGGAAATGAGCCATTCCATGGCACCCGATGCCCGGAAAACTCCAATGGCAACCAGAATGGCCACGAGGTAGGGAATAATTTTAACTGCCGTTTTAAAGCCATCTTTGGCTCCATCGATAAAAGCCTCATATACATTCACTTTTCGGATTACCGCCATCAGTATAAAGGCAATAATCACCGAAAACAAAATAAAATTACTCGCCTGTCTTGAAACCTGGGTAACTGCTTCCTGATCCAACGTGGAAAAGTACCAGATTATACCAAGGATAACTGCTGTTAATCCGCCTAAATAGGAAAGCACCACTTTGTCGAGCAAATTAATTTTCTGATAGAATGAAACGGCTATTAAACCGGCCAGGGTTGAAAAATAGGTAGCCAGCAAAATGGGTATAAATATATCGGATGGATTTACAGCCCCCATCTGGGCCCGGTAAACCATAATGCTGATGGGCAACAAAGTTAATCCTGAAGTATTCAGCACGAGGAACATGATTTGCGCGTTGGAGGCTGTTTTTTTATCGGGGTTGGTTTGCTGCATCTCTTTCATGGCTTGCAAACCTGTTGGCGTGGCGGCATTGTCGAGGTTGAGCATGTTGGCGGCAATATTCATCATAATGGAACCGTACGCCGGATGAGATTTTCCGAGCCCTGGGAAAAGCTTGTTGAAAAACGGCCCGATTAACCTTGAAAAAACATTTACAATCCCTCCCTTTTCGCCAATCCGCATAATCCCCATCCAGAGGGTGAGCACACCGGTGAGACCAAGCGAAATTTCAAAACCGGTTTTGGCCATGTCAAAAGTGGAATTCACCATATTGGGGAACACTTCCAAATCGCCAAAAAACAGGAAGCGGATGAGCCCGATTACAAACGCAGCCAAAAAGAAAAATATCCAAATGTAGTTTAAAGCCATGATTCAAGGTAAAATTCCAGACAAATGTAAAAAGTTGAATGCTTAAAACAGCAGCAAACTACCACAATTTAATTTTGAATTCTTTTACCATCCCATAAATTATTTCAACACAAAAAGCCACCAATATACCAAAAAAAGAGGGACAATGGGAATTAAATAACCAAAGTTTAGCATTTCAAATGCAATAAGTTTTCTGCTATTTTTTGTATTTTTACATTTTATTGAAATCAATCATTTATGTAAAATTTTAAACATGCCAACTCCAAAAAGATTTCTGTTTTTTTTTAATATCTTATTGATTACATTTATCACTGGATGTAAATCTCCCCAAATAGGTGAAGTCCAAAAAACTAACCAATTACCCCATATTTTTCCCGATTATACAGATGTAACTGTCCCTATAAATATTGCACCAATGAATTTTTCAATCAAAGAAGATGGCGATTTTTTCTGGGCACAAATTACAGCAGGAAAAAATGAGCTCATAATCAAATCTAAAAACGGAATTATTGAATTTCAGGAAAAACGATGGAAAAAACTATTAAAAAACAATCAGGAGGGGCAATTAAAAATCAAGATATTTGTTAAAAAGGATGAAGAGGAATCCACACTCGAATTCGAACCATTTTCCATGTACATTGCCAAAGAAAAAATTGATCCTTTCTTAGTTTACAGGTTAATTCATCCGGGATATTACAATTGGTCGACAATGAAAATTGAACAACGTTCACTTGAAAGTTTCAAGCAAGCATCAATAGTTGAAAATCATTTGCTTGAAAAAAACTGTGTGAATTGTCATGCTTTTAACCAAAACGATCCTGAAAAATTCTTAATTCATATTCGGGGCTCAAAAGGTGGAACTTACTTTGCTGATGGCCAACAAATTTTGAAAACAGATTTAAAAATTAAAAGTATGCCAGGAGGAGCTACGTACCCTTCGTGGCATCCTGGGGGTAGATTTGTTGCCTTTTCATCAAATCAGGTTAGGCAAAATTTTTATGCACATAAGAAAAAAAGCATCGAAGTTTTCGATTTAGTTTCGTCTCTTATACTCTATGACATTCAAACAAATGAAATATTAAACATAACAGAAAAAGATTCAATTAACCCGCTGCAAACTTTTCCTTCATGGTCACCCGATGGAAAATATTTATATTTCTGTAGTGCCGGTCGTAGAAAAACCGGTTCAACTTTAGCACTGAACGATATTAAAAATATACATTACAATTTGGTCCGTAAATCATTCGATTCGGCTTCCCGAACATTTGGGAAAGATGAACTTGTTTTTGATGCTTCGGAAATGAAAAAAAGTGTTTCATTTCCCAGAATATCGCCTGATGGAAAATTCATCGTATTTACCATGACCGATTATGGAACTTTTCCAATTTGGCACGAAGAAGCTGACTTGTATTTGCTAAATCTACAGAATGACAAGTTTAAAAAAATGGAACTAAACAGCGACAAAACAGAGAGTTACCACACTTGGTCATCGAATGGTAAATGGCTTGTTTTTAGCAGCAAACGAATAGATGGAAGAAGTGCAAGACCCCATTTTGCCTATATTAATTCCTGGGATAGTATCGGAAAACCTTTTGTGCTTCCACAACAAAATCCGAACTTATACAATAAAATGCTGGAATCGTATAATATCCCAGAATTTGTAACAGGTAAGGTGAAAGTTAATCCAACTGATTTTGAATCAGCTGCAAATAAAAAACCATTAATATCCAGTCCCGGGAATCCGAATGATACTACACCCCGATGGATTAAGTTAAAAAATGAGAAAGAACGTGCTGAGATTGAAAAGGGAATACATGAATAGAAAATTAAAAAATCCAGGTTTTTATATTATTAATTTGCTGTTTTTTATAACTGCTTTTATTTATTTTTTTTGGTTTGCCAACCACATTTTTTTCTTTCAGGAAAACAATCAACTTTTTGTTTTTTCAAAATTATACTTAGATGATTATTTTACACAACCTGGGGGTCTTCTCGTGCTTACAGGTAAATTCTTTACTCAGTTTTATTTCCATGCAATAATTGGGGTTATAATTCTTGCAACTACCCTAACCTTACCTGCAATTCTGATTTTTCACATCAACAAGCACCTTCTTCCTCATTCTCAATTATCATTACCCTTGATGATAATTCCTCCCTTTTTGTTACTGCTGATGCAGACTCATTATTACCACATGCTTGAATTCAACTTTGGATTTCTTTTGGTCCTGTTTTTTTTCTACATTTATTTGACATTTTTCAAAAAAAAATCCTCTTATGTTCCACTAATTCTATTTCCTGCAATTTACTACTTCATAGGTGTTTACGTCTGGATTTTGGCTGTGATGTATATTCTGTTTAATCTTGTTTATAAAAAGGGCAATGAACGATTCATCAATTCTGCTATATTATTGGGGATTGCTTGCATTACGGTAATTTTCAGTAAAAAAGTTCTTTTCTTTCAGCCTTTTGAACAATTAATTACCTATCCTTTTCCCTCGGTAGAAAATAAGAACCATCACCTTTTTCTTTATATAACCACTGCCTTTATTGCTTTTTACCCATTAATTACCAAAGTGTTAACTACCATAAAAGCAAAACTCCATCAATCAAAACTTATTGGTACAGCAGCCGTGGTTTTTATTTTCGGTTTTTCAATTTTTTCGCTGTTTAATTCTTATAATAATCAAACTTCAAGAGTGATTCAATTAGAAAAGATGGTGCTTGATGAGGAATACAACCAGGCAATTGATTTTCACGAAAAATATCCTTCTCAAAATTTGATAGCACAATATTTTTATAACATTGCACTTTCGGAAACAGACCAGTTGGCAAGCAGGTTATTTTACGGGCGGCAGGATTTTAATGTAAATGCACTAATCCTCCCCTGGAACGAAGAGCATTTAAACTGGGGATCGCATTTTTTTTACACAGTAGGTTTAATCAACGAAGCACACCGTTGGGCCTACGAAGAAATGATTGTTTACGGTTATCGTCCACAAAATATTTCATTATTGGCAAAAACCAATATTATTAACGGAAACTATAAGCGTGCTCACAAATATGTCGATATTTTAAAAAATACAGCTTTTTACCGCGACCGGGGAAATGAATATGAAGAATTACTTGCAGACACTACATTAATTGCTGCACATCCGGAATTTGGCTTAAAACGAAATATTATGCCCAAGGATGAATTTTTCATTGACATAATTTCACCACAGAACAACATTCCAAAACTACTTCAATCAAATCCTGAGAATAAAAAAGCCTTCGAATACATGATGGCCTGGTTTCTTTTATCTAAAAATGTAGAAGGTATTATAAATAATTTACCAATGCTCAATAAGCTGAATTACAACAAAATTCCCCGCCATATTGAAGAAGCAATCCTGGCTTACACCAACAGCACGGGCGAAAATCCTGATTTAGGCTACCTTACAATCTCAAACGAAACAATTTCTCGTTTTAACCAGTATATTTCTGATTTTAAAAGAACTCGTCAAAACCCTTCCACCCAAAAAAATATTATGCAAAATAAGTATCATAATACTTTCTGGTTTTATTTTCATTTTAAATAATAATCCTAACTCACGATAAGTGACTTGTTATAATTCTGCATTTGACTCAGCTACAGCTATTTTCGAATCAGCTGTTCCATAATACAAAAACCATTTCCCTTTATAATGCGATAATCCCTCAACGAAACAAACATTATTTACTTGTCCCGTTATCTCATAATCCAAATCTGGTGCTAAAAAATAATTGTCCATGCGATGAATAACTTTCATTGGGTTGCTTGCATCTATCAGAACTTGTCCTGCAGCATATGTTCCCGGTGCCAGGTTTTTATCGCCAAATTCAGGACTGTTTTTACTGTTGTATATAAATTGGATTCCCTTTTTAGAAAGAATAGCAGGAGGACCAGGCTCAACAAGTTCACTATCGAATTTCTCCCGACGGGGTGAGAACAAAATCTTGAAGGCTTTGGTATAATTGCGCATTGTATCTATGTACATTTCATTGGGGTCCTCTTCTAAAACAGGGGTCCAGTTTATTAAATCATCTGAAGTAGCCATATAAATATTCGACTCCCCCCAATACATCCAGTATTTCCCATTTATTTTTGTGGCAATTAGTTTCCCTTTTCCCTTCCTGCAAACAATTGAGCCGGCTTTACACCACATATCAAGATATTCGTTTCCTGCATTTTGAAAAACGGAGCCATGTTTTTTCCATTTTCTCAAGTCATTTGAAGTAGCAATAAATAATCTTGCTTTATCACCATCATAAGCAGTATAAGTGAGGTAGAAGATACCATTTCCATCTTGTACAATGCGCGGATCCTCACAGCCTCCTTCCCATTCATATTCTTTGAATTCATCAAGTTGTGGAAATAGAATCGGTTCGGTTTCCCGAACGAAGTGATAGCCATCCAGGCTGTATGCCAAGCCAAGTCTTGAAGTTCCGTTGTATTTTCCTACAAAATCCTCTGCACGATAAATTAAAAAAAGAGTGTCGTCTTTTATAACCGAAGCAGGATTAAAAACATCTTTCGCTTCCCAATTTACTATGAAATCTCTTACCGGGCAAATAAATTCAGATTTTGGTTGAGGAGTCAAAACCGGGTTAAATTCAGATTTTTTCTCAAAAGGTAATAAAAAAGTATCATTATCTATATTTGAATCAACTCTCCCACATCCTTGAAGAAAAAAAACAACACTTAACAAAAAAACACGTAAATCAATATTCATATTCAAGAAACAAACAGGGGTGAAAGGGAAAAAATTCCCTTTTACCCCTGTAGATTTAATAAAATTATTAACGAACAAACGGTGCGTTGTTCAAATAATTGAAACAACGTTTCACGCCCTCAAACTGGGTGATATTTTCCCTGATATTTTCCAACTCAACGTAGAATTCATCCAAACCATTTTCATAAGCTTCATTAAAAATGTTCTTAAAATTCATCATTCCTGATTCACCTAAAACTGAACGGTCTTTAATGTGCAAAATCGGAAAACGACCGGCATATTTCTCAAAATATTCCAATGGATCGTTCTGTCCCATTACGGTCCAGTACACATCCATTTCGAAAAATACCAGCTTTGGGTCAGTTCCTTCAAGCATTAAATCGTAAATAACATCGCCCACAGGATTTCTTCGGTTGGTTTCTTTCCCTTTATCTTCCTCTTTTACCACACGCCTGAATTCTCCGCTGTGGTTGTGGTAGCCCCACAGTATCCCGGCATCTTTAGCAATTTCGCCTGCTTTGTTAAAAACCTCACAAACTAAGGCCGCATCATCATGATTCTCAATGGTCGGCATTCCAGGCTGCACCAACGAAGTAACGCCCAATTTTGCATGATCTTCAACAGTTGCTTTCCAGAAATCAGCAATTTCGCCGACATTGCTTTTTAAATATTTACGAACAGGAGGGTTCACGTGTGAACCGGTTACCTTCAGGCCTGCATCATCAGATAGTTTCCGGAATTCAGCCATATCATAACCGTATATTTTCCGTTCTCTGTACCCGGCTGCCTCGGCTGATGCATAACCAATTTCAGCTACTCTCTTCAATCCATTTGGCACATCTTCAGAAAATTCTCTTCCCAAAGAATAAAGCTGTAAACCTATACTTTTTTGTGATGGGAAAAGGGTACTCTGTGATGATGAAGCCTGGGCTGTTTTTAATGATCCTCCAACCAAACCACCTACAGTAAGCAGCCCCAGTTTTTTCAAAAATTCTCTTTTGGTTTCCATTTCAGTATCTTATTATTTCGATTTAAACTAATGAATAAGGTCTCCTGTATTTGTATTGGTAGAGGCGATGGCCTGCTGCTTCTTTATCATCACCAAAGCTCAGTGTGGCCGGATTCCATTTTACCGGGCGCTCCAACTCTGTGGCCATATTACCAAGGCAGCACAAAGTATTGGTACTGCATCCAACTTCAATGGTCGCAATTGGTTTCTTGCGCGAACGCACAGCATCAATAAAATTCTGCATATGCGGTGCACTAATTTCAAATTTCAGGCCTTCACGTTGTTGTTCCCGCTCTTCTCTCCTTTTTGCCCATTCCTTTCGCATTGCTTCGCGTTCTTCATCAGTTAAAATGCGTGGTCTTCTTCCTGCAAGATCTTCTGGAACCAATGAAGGGTCTGAACACCCGAGATATCCACGGGCCACTTCAACCCAACCGTCAGTGCCAATGAATTTAATTCCCTGCGCACCCGGCATATCTTCAAGGTAAGGTTGTTCAGTCATTACAATACCATTCAGGTATTTAAAGGTAAGGTATTCTGTTCCGTTATAACCTTTAGGAATAATCTCTGCAGGGCCTGAGCCATCCATTCCAATTGCAGCCTGTGCAATATCAAACATGTGAGCCCCCCAGTCAGCAGTAAAGCCATTGCCGGTTTCACGATACCATCGCCAGGCTCCCCAAAGCTTTTCATTTTCTGGAGGATCGAGCGAAATGGGCGGACACAAATCGGGATGATAATGAATATTAGGATCATCTAATGGCCCCATCCACAGATTGAAGTTCAGATTACTAGGAACAGGCTCCTTAGGCAAATCCAATTTCTTTGGTGGATCTCCAACCCTGGAGTAAATTTTTTCGATGTGCCCGATTTTTCCTTGGCGAACCAATTCAATGGCTTTTTGAAATTCGCCGCTGGAACGTTGCTGACTGCCAACCTGCACAACTTTTTTATTTTTGCGGGCCACATCAACCATCACCAACCCCTCTTTAATGGTAAAAGCAAGTGGTTTTTGCACATATACGTCTTTTCCGGCCTGCATTGCGTGGATAGTTTGCAGTGCATGCCAGTGGTCGGGTGTAACCACCTCAACGGCATCTATATCTTTCCGTTCAAGCAGTTCTTCATAGAGTTCATACATATCACAGCGCGGGGCAACTCCTTGTTTCTCCTGCCAATCTTCCACTCGCTTTTTAAAACGCAGTTGCTTCATCGAATCCACATCGCATACGGCTGCAACCTGCACTCCTGGCACGCTGCTAAAACTCGTAAAGTCAGACAAAGCCTGGCGGCCTGCCCCGATAAAGCCAAGCACTACGCGATCGCTTGGCGCAATTTTAATTCCGTTAATTGTCCAGCTAGGTAAAACAGTTAGGCCTGTTAAACCAAGAGCTGACAATCCCAGAAACTTTCTACGGTTTAATTGATTCTTTGTTTTTTCCATCTGATGTTAGTATAAAAAAAGGAAGAAGCATTTAAAATAAAATGCTTCTTCCTTTTAATTTTATTATTCGTAATTAGGATCCTGACTTAGAATACCTCTTTGAATGTCAAGTTGTGACTGTGGTAATGGCCAATAGGAGTCTTTGTTGGGCTCATAAACAATTCCCTCGGATAGGAATGTTCTGAATTTGGAATCCTGTTCAATGTAATTATTCAAAACTTCTCCATCTATTCCCCATCTGCGTAAATCAAAGAAACGCATACCTTCGGTTGCAAATTCAAGTCGTTGTTCCAAACGAACAGCTTTCCACGCCTTCTCTTTGGTAGAAAATGCATCGGCACCTGCAGGGTATGGTTCAACTTTATAGTTAGCAGCTGGCTGTTCCCAATCCACTTCAATTGTACTTCCATCAAAAACATAGGTTGAGACACGCCCTTTCACGACTTCACTTTTTTGTGCACGTTCTCTAACCTGATTGACTAATTGTCTTGCCAAATCCAGCTCACCATCCTCTACTGCAACTTCTGCTCTCCAAAGTAAAACATGAGAATAACGTATGGCACGGAAATTTTTACCATTATCGAATCCACTGCCGTAATTATTTAAACTTTGGTTATCAAATGAGTGCATGAACTTCTTACTCATATAAGGGCCTCCGTTGGGTTGTTCCCTAATCCAGGATCTTCCTTCGCAAATTCCCCATCCCAGGTAATCTATTCCTCGTCTGGAAATAGTCCAGTCAACCCTTGGGTCAAGATATTCTTCAGTTGGATGAAACTCTTCAGTACTTGAAATACCCATATCGTGTACTAAAGGTTTCCTATCCTTCACTTCAAGAACTGGTAATCCATCTTCAGTAACCTGAAAGGCTTCAAAAAGGTTTTGTGAAGGTTGATAAAAACCCCAACCAATTCCTGCAGGGCCGGCCTGATGCATTACAGGACCAGCTAAAAGCATTGCCGAATGATTAGAACCACTTGTTGCAGCCTGAATCTCAAAGATTGACTCCTCATTATTTTCAGTAGCCATGTCAAAATTATCATTATAATTATCGACTAGCCTATACTTACCTGCCTCAATAATATTATCAAGTAGTGTTTTTGCCTGACCATATTCATTTTGATAAAGATGTACCTTTGCTTTCATAGCCATTGCAGAATATTTATTGGCCCTTCCCGGTTCTCCTAATGGACTTTCTTCGGGGAGATTATCAATGGCAAACTGCAAATCAGCTTCAATTTCATCCCATCCCTCTGAATCGTTCGGAATTTCTTCAGGAAGTAAACCTTCTCCAAGTTCTTCCTGTGTTTTTATATAGGAAATATTCCGGAAAACTATTGTAGCTTTAAAATGATACCAGGCTCTCAGAAATTTAGCTTCCCCCTCAATTTCCTTAGCTCTGGACTCCTCAATAGGATTACTTCCTTCCTGGGTGGCCCACAAAAAACTTAAGGTCTGATTGGTTCTCGCAACTCCGTTGTAAGCATCACGCCACCTTTCACCCATATAGGCATTTGTGGGCAACACAACATATTGTTCAACCTCATTAAAGTTATTCTGGTCACCCGATGATGTACCTTTATAACAATCATCAGATGCACCTCCTCCATAGGTCCAATCAGTAGCCAAGGCACCGCCGAATCTTCCGGCTCCTTGTAATGTACTGTATGATCCTATTAAAAGTGCTTCAACTCCTTCCGGTGATTCCATTACTGTACCAGCTGCTGATCCAGGGGGTTCCTTTTCGAGAAAATCTTCACATGAATAGAAAAGACTTATACTCAAAAGAAGTGTACAAATCAATGAATATTTTAATATATTTTTCATTTTAATCCTTTTTTAGTTTATCATTAATTATAAGCCTAAATTCAAACCAAACATTATACGCCTCGGAGTTGGCCATGCCCCGGAATCAATCCCCATGTTACTACCAGTTCTGCTAATTTCAGGATCCAGCCCGGAATAGCCAGAAATAGTAAATACATTGGTTACCTGTCCATATATTTGAATTGAGCTGAAGTTAGTATTTAACAACTGGTTTAAGTCATAACCTAACCGCAAGTTCTCCATTCTCAAATAAGAAGCGTCTTCTACGAATGCTGTGGATGGCTGTTGGCTACCATTATCTTCGGTTTCAGCCAGGGGTAATTTAGCTTTTGAATTATCACTCAGATATGGGCTTCCCCATGAATTATAAAGGCGGTCGTGGCTTTTCCCTCCCTGAAACTGGGCAAAATCAATAAACCGACGTACATAGTTCATCATTTCGTTACCATAACTTGCATACAGGTATGTTACCAGACTGAATCCTTTGTACTCCAAATGGATATTCAATCCTGATGTAAAATCAGGATGTGGAGAACCAATATATGTACGATCATCCGAATTAATTACACCATCTCCACTTACATCTTTATATTTATAGTGTCCTGGCTTGTTATAAACGCCATCTTCTCCAAACGCAGGAGGATGAGCATTAGCTTCTTCTTCAGTTTGAAAAATTCCTTCTACTACATATCCGTAAAACTCGGGGAAAGCGGTCCCTTTTTCGGCGCGGGTATATGTCATTTCACGGTGTGCATCACCGGTTAAAAATTCCCCATCAACATCCGAAAGTTTGACTATCTCGTTTTTATAATGAGAAATATCAAAATCAAGACTATATTGCAATTCTCCGTTTAATGCAGAATTGTAATAACCTAATTCAAAATCGATTCCTTTGTTTACCATTTCTCCAACATTAACCGAGGGCGCAGAAGCCTGGCCCAATACCATAGGAATTTGTTTCGGATAAAGCATGTCTGTAGTCCTTCTGTGCCAAACATCTAATGAAAAATCAATGTTTTTAAATAAGGTTCCATCTAACCCTATATTGGTAGTACTTGTTGACTCCCATCTTACATCCGGGTTGCCAAAAGTTGTTTGATAGAACCCAGTAGTTCCAGTAGTTGCATTGGCACCATCAATTGGATAAAAAGAATCACCATAACTAATTCCAAAATTGGTATAGCTATTATAATTTCCAAGCCGGTCGTTTCCTGTAAATCCAAAACCTGCCCTAAGTTTTAACTCATCGAGCCAGTCTGATGTAGAAGACATGAAGCTCTCTTCATTCATTCTCCATCCTAATGAAAAAGCAGGAAATATACCATATGGGTTTTCAGATCCAAAACGAGAGGATCCATCCCTGCGAACTACTCCTTCTAGCAAATACTTATTTGCATACGAATAATTCAAACGTGCAAATGTGGAAAACAAGGCCCAGGATGATTGATTACCGTCATTATTTATACTTTGCAACCCTGTTGCAATTTGCATGTAATTAATATCCTTTGAAAAAAATTCAGATCTGGAAGCATTCAAGAAATTATAATTATTGTCAATTGCCTCAGAACCAATGATAGCAGAAATGTTGTGAACATCAGCTATAACAGTTGAATATTCGAGCGTATTAGTCCAGTTCCATTGCATATAGTATCTTCCTGTCTCCGAAAGTGAATTATACTTACCTCTTTCAGCATGTGCCTTCTCAACAAAACCTGGGTTTCTCTCATGAAATGATGTATGCGTAACCCCAAATAATGTACGAAAAGTTAAATCATCGGTGAAATTAATGTCCAAAAATACATTCCCATTAATATTCATGCGTCTTCTCAAATCATCTTTGTTAGAGTTAAGGATAAAAAGTGGGTTTTGAGCATTTCCTGTTCCCTGGGCCCGGGTGCCTGCAAAATTACCAGCAACATCATAAACAGGTATAATTGGTTGATTTCGGTATGCCCAGGAAACAGGTGAATCTTCACCATGATTGGTATGGTTTCCTTGACTTTCACTGTAAGTTATACCAATTTTCTCACCAATTTGCAACCAGTCAGTTAAATCAGATGTAACATTGGACCGAAGGTTATATCTCTCGAACCCTGTCCATTTTAGAATACCTTCTTCTTTCAAATAGCCGAGTTGAAATGCATACGAAGTGTTCTCACTTCCGCCACTTACATCAACAGTCGATTCAAGAAACTGTGCATTTTGTGAAGCTTCTTTCAACCATTCTGTTCCCTCTTTGTTGGCTTTTGTTATTAAATAAGTGTCATCTCCATCTTCATGAATCATTTTATTATCATACAAGCTATGATCAACGTTTGTACCACGAGCTGGAAGAATGTATTCAGGAATATCGGGTTCTGTGCCATCTCCATAGAGTGGGTGACTATAGTTTGTAATGCCGTCATTTTTTGCCTGCAACCACAACATTTCACCATACTCCTGGGTGTTTAACATGTCATAATAGTTCGTAAACTTTGAAACTCCACTTTTAACATTTACTCTAACCTGAGCTTTTTGATTTCTACGACCACTTTTAGTAGTAACAAGTATTACCCCACCTGCAGCACGTGCACCATAAATTGCCTGTGCAGCAGCATCCTTTAAGATTGTAATAGACTCAATATTATTAGGGCTTACTTCTCCTCCGGGAATTCCATCAACCACCCACAAAGGGTCATTATCGTTAATAGTTCCCAAGCCACGAATACGTACTGATGCTCCGCCTCCGGGAGTGTTTGAACTCCTTACCGACACCCCAGATGCTGTCCTGAGCGCTTCAGAAGCCTCAACAACAGCCATTTCTTCAATATCTTCTACTTTAACTGAAGAAACTGAACCTGTTACTTCGCCGGCTTTTCGGGTAGCATACCCAATAGCAACCACTTCCTCTAAGCCAACAACATCCTCCTCAAGGGTGATATTGATTACCGTTTGGTTTCCAACTTCAATTTCCTGGGTTGACATACCAATGTAAGAAAAAGAAAGAATTTCAGCATCTGAAGGAACCTCGAGGGTATAATTACCATCTACATCAGTAATTGTTCCCTGAGTGGTACCTTTAACTACCACGGTTACACCAGGCAACGGAGCACCGGTTTCATCGGTAACGTTTCCCTGGATTGTTTTTTGCTGTGCATTTACCCCCATTGTAAAGGCCATAAATACAGCAAGTAAAAGATAGGGCATAAACCCCCTTACATGTCTTTTTTCCATAGATTTTAAATTTTAACTTAAATTTTAATTATTAAAATACAGAGATTCTGTAATGTGAATGTGAAGTTTTTTAAGAATGGTTCATTTCATAGGCAAGATTTAGTTTTAGTTAATTAATGCAAATGCATAAAATTAGTTTATTAACTTTTATTCACAACAAATTTATAAAAAATTTCCTGATCAAAAAAATATTAGAGAATAAAAAATGACAGTAAAAATTACTCGTTTTCTTTTTAAACAATAAAAATATGTACAATCACTTATATTCCAACCGTGTGCGCACATAAGTTAACTATTTTCTTTTTTTTTGTAATAATTACATTAAGCTACCAAACACATTCCGAAATTAGTTTAGGGTGTGTAATAGAATAAGCTGCCTAATAATATTTTATAAATATTTAAATATGAGACATTTAGTAATGTTTATCAGATAACTTCATTCATTACACACCCTTAATATTTGGCAAAAAGCACTTATAATTGTATATTGAATTAAAAACGAGAAATAAAATTTAATTTTCGTATAAAAAAAGCACAAATACTTTCAAATCGTTTTTCATTTTCGATATAATTTTTACATTTGCTTCATCGAAATTACAGAAAAGTAAACTAATGAAATTATTTGCTGCATATATTCTAGTCATTCTCGTGGTCATTCCAGGCATCACCGGGGAGGGTTAGTATTATATGCAATTGAAAAATATGGCAAGCCTTTCCTGAAAACGGGGAAGGCTTTTTTTAGTTGAAAAAATTAAAATAAAATACAAATAAGTATGCAAATTCCATTACGCAGCAACACAACAACCCAGGGCCGGAGAATGGCCGGAGCACGCAGCCTTTGGCGCGCCAACGGCATGAAGGAAGAACATTTTGGCAAACCGGTTATTGCCATTGTGAATTCTTTTACCCAGTTTGTACCGGGCCATGCTCACCTGCACGACATTGGACAGTACCTAAAGGGACTGGTTGAAAAACACGGATTTTTTGCAGCAGAATTCAACACCATTGCCATCGACGACGGAATTGCCATGGGCCACGACGGAATGCTTTACTCCCTTCCCTCGCGCGATGTAATTGCCGACAGTGTGGAGTACATGTGCAACGGCCACAAAGTGGATGCAATGATTTGCATTTCCAACTGCGACAAAATTACACCGGGAATGCTCATGGGAGCCATGCGCCTGAATATTCCGGCAGTGTTTGTATCGGGAGGCCCGATGGAAGCCGGTGAAATCGGCGGTAAGCATTTCGACCTGATTGATGCCATGGTAATGGCTGCCGACCAGTCGGTTTCCGAGCAGGAACTTTCTGTTATAGAGCAGAATGCATGCCCCACATGTGGGTCTTGCTCAGGCATGTTTACAGCCAATTCGATGAACTGCCTGGCCGAGGCAATCGGGCTGGCACTGCCCGGCAACGGGACGATTGTAGCGACCCACGCCAACCGGAAAAAGCTGTTTGAAGAAGCGGTGGAAAAAATTGTGGCGGCCACAAAAAAATACTATTTCGAAGGCGATGATTCAGTATTGCCACGTAATATAGCTAACCGCGATGCTTTCCTGAATGCCATGAAATTAGATATTGCCATGGGTGGTTCAACCAACACTGTTTTGCACCTGCTGGCCATAGCCCACGAAGCCGGTGTTGATTTTACCATGGAAGACATCGACAAACTTTCGCGTCAAACGCCCAACCTCTGCAAAGTGGCACCCAGCTCACATTACCATGTTCAGGATGTAAACCGAGCGGGTGGTATTCTTTCTATCATGGGAGAACTCGACCGGGCAGGACTGATAGACACTTCCGTGAGCCGGATTGACGGGAGAAGCCTGAAACAAGCCATTTCAGAGTACGACATCACACTCGACTCGGCAACCAGCGATGCAAAAACAAGGTTCCTCTCCTCGCCGGGCGATGGAACCCGCAACCTGAAACTTGGCTCGCAGGAAAATTATTACACCGAACTGGATACCGACCGCCAAAACGGTTGCATCCGGAATTTGGAAAATGCTTATAACAAAGACGGCGGACTGGCCGTGCTTTACGGAAATATTGCAGAAGCCGGATGCATTGTAAAAACAGCGGGAGTGGATCCTTCCATTTTTAAATTTACCGGAACGGCAAAAGTATTTAACTCGCAGGATGAAGCCGTAAACGGCATCCTGGGCGACACCGTTCAAAAAGGCGATGTGGTGGTTATTCGTTACGAAGGCCCCAAAGGAGGACCGGGAATGCAGGAGATGCTCTACCCTACTTCGTACCTGAAATCGATGCAGCTCGATAAAGAGTGTGCATTAATTACTGATGGACGATTTTCAGGCGGCACTTCAGGGCTTTCAATCGGTCACGTTTCGCCCGAAGCAGCTGCCGGAGGCGCCATTGGACTGATTGAAAACAACGATAAAATTGAAATCGATATTATTAACCGCTCCATCAATCTGCTAATTTCAAATGAAGAACTTCAATCCCGCCGGAAAAAAGAAGAAGCCAAAGACAAAAAAGCGTTCACCCCTGAAGAACGCGAAAGAAATGTGTCGAAAGCACTGAAAGCCTACGCCAGCATAGTTTCTTCTGCCGACCGCGGAGCCGTGAGATTGATAGATTAAAAAAGATACAAACAGTTAAAAATTCAGAATATGACAACAAAAAAAGTTACCGGTTCACAAGCCGTAATCCTTTCGTTACTGGAAGAAGAGGTTGATACCATTTTTGGTTATCCGGGCGGTGCCATTATGCCCGTTTATGATGCCCTGTACGATCACAACGACCATGTGAAACACATTTTGACACGCCACGAGCAGGGAGCCATTCATGCTGCCGAAGGGTATGCACGGGTTACCGGGAAACCCGGTGTATGTTTTGCCACTTCAGGCCCGGGAGCAACCAACCTCATTACCGGCATTGCCAATGCCATGCTCGACTCCGTGCCGCTGGTCTGTATCATTGGCCAGGTGGCCTCGCCACTGCTGGGAACCGACGCATTTCAGGAATCGGACGTGGTAGGTATTTCAATGCCTGTTACCAAATGGAATTACCAGATTACGACTCCCGAAGAAATTCCTGAAACCATTGCACGGGCTTTTTACATTGCCAGCTCAGGAAGACCGGGACCGGTACTCATTGACATAACCAAAGATGCCCAGTTTGGCGAACTTGATTACGAGTATAAAAAATGCACTAAAATCAGAAGTTATTTGCCTGAACAGCCCATCAATAAATTCAAAATTAAAGAAGCTGCCGACATAATCGACAATGCCGAACGCCCGTTACTTCTGTTCGGGCAGGGCGTAATAATTGGCCGGGCAGAAGAGGAACTGAAGGCTTTTGTGGAGAAAACAGGAATCCCTGCGGCATGGACACTCCTCGGCCTGTCGGCATTGCCCACTGACCATCCGCTGAATGTGGGAATGCTGGGAATGCATGGAAATTACGGTCCTAACCAACTGACCAACCATGCCGATGTGATTATTGCTGTTGGCATGCGTTTCGATGACAGGGTAACCGGAAAAGTCAGTTCTTATGCTACCGAGGCCAAAGTTATTCACCTTGAAATTGATCCGGCAGAAATTCATAAAATAATCAAGGCCGACGTGCCGATTCTGGGCAACTCGAAAAAATCGTTGAAACTCCTTACCGAACAGGTAAAAGAAAACAGGCACGATGAATGGCTCGCCCGTTTCAGGGAGTGCGACAAAACCGAACAGGAGAAAATTATTCAGAAAGAATTATTCCCCGAAAAACCAGGCCTCACAATGGGCGAGGTGGTGCGCATTGCAGGAGACAAAACAAATCATGAAGCAGTGTTGGTTACCGACGTTGGTCAGCACCAGATGGTTGCTTCGCGCTATTTCAAATTCAGGCACCCCCGCAGCAATGTCACTTCCGGCGGACTGGGAACCATGGGATTTGGCTTACCCGCGGCAATGGGAGCTCAAATTGGCGCACCCGACCGAAAAGTCATTGCATTTATCGGCGACGGCGGTTTTCAAATGACCATTCAGGAACTGGGAACCATTGCCCAGAATAAACTCCCGGTAAAAATTGTGGTGCTGAACAATAATTTCCTGGGCATGGTGCGCCAGTGGCAGCAACTGTTTTTCGAAAAAAGGTACTCATTCACCGAGCTGCAAAACCCTGATTTTATTACCATTGCAAAAGGTTTTGGCATTGATGCCCATAAGGTGGAAGCGAGGGATGACCTTGAAAGCAGCATCCAAACAATGATTGACCACCCGGGGCCTTACATGCTCGAAGTGGTAATTGAAAAAGAAGACAATGTATTTCCGATGGTTCCATCCGGCGCATCAGTATCCGATATAATGCTCGAACCGTAGTAAAACAATAAGACAAAGGATTAAAATCAATAAAAAAGAAATAAAATGAAACAGGAATATATAATAACGGTTTATTCTGAAAACCACATTGGGATGCTCTCGCGGATTACTCTGGTTTTCACACGCCGAAAAATCAACATCGACAGCTTAACAGTCTCAGAATCAGCAATAGAAGGAATTTTCAAATTCACCATTGTTATTAAATCTACTCCTGATTTAATTGTGAAAGTGGTTGGACAGATTGAAAAACAGATTGATGTACTGAAAGCATTTTATAATACCAACGATGAAATGATTTACCAGGAAATTGCGCTCTACAAAGTAGCTACCGAAGCACTTTACGAAAACGACACCATTGAAAAAATTGTACGAAATGCCGGGGCCCGCATACTCGAAATTACACGGGAATACACGGTGATTGAAAAAACAGGACACAAAACCGAAACGCAGGAATTATTCTTTGAGCTGAACAAATTTAAAGTGATGCAGTTTATTCGTTCGGGAAGAGTGGCACTAACACGCGATCCCATTGAGCGCTTATCCGAATTCCTGAAAGAACGTGATGCGGTGCTCGAGCAAATAGATTAATTTCATCTTAACAAAGCCAATGAATATCAATTCAGAATAAAAAATGAATAAAAAATGATAAATTTGTATCAATATTAAACAGAAATATTAAAATTATAACAACAATACAAAAATTATGGCACAAATAGATTTTGGCGGAGTAACAGAAAAAGTCGTTCTCCGCAAAGAATTTCCAATGGAAAAAGCACGCGAAGTGCTGAAAGATGAAACAATAGCAATTATTGGATATGGAGTTCAGGGACCTGCCCAGGCCTTAAACATGAAAGACAATGGTTTTAAAGTAATAATTGGCCAGGCACCCGAATTTAAAGATGATTGGGACAAGGCAGTGCGCGACGGATTTATTCCGGGCGAAACGCTTTTCCCGGTTGAGGAAGCTGCAAAAAAGGGAACAGTTATTCAGTATTTGGTTTCGGATGCCGCACAGCGCATTTTGTGGCCAAAACTTGAGCCGTGCTTGAATGAAGGCGACGCGCTCTATTTTTCACATGGATTTTCAATTACCTACAAAGAACAAACCGGTGTTATTCCGCCCAAAAATGTGGATGTGATTTTGGTTGCCCCGAAAGGTTCAGGAGCCAGTGTCCGCACTAACTTTCTTGCAGGAAATGGAATCAACTCAAGTTATGCTGTTTTTCAGGATTTCACCGGCCGTGCCGAGGAACGTACTCTGGCACTGGGAATTGCCATCGGATCAGGCTATTTATTCCCCACAACCTTTGAGAACGAAGTGTTTTCTGACCTCACCGGGGAACGTGGCGTGCTGATGGGCGCACTTGCCGGAATAATTGAAGCCCAGTACAAAGTATTGCGCGATAACGGGCACAGTCCTTCAGAGGCATTTAATGAAACAGTAGAAGAACTGACCCAGAGCCTTATCCGCCTGGTTGATGAGAACGGTATGGACTGGATGTATGCCAACTGTAGCGCAACAGCCCAACGCGGCGCTCTTGACTGGCGGCATAAGTTCCGCGAAGCTACCCTGCCTGTTTTTAACGATTTGTATGAAAGTGTAAAATCGGGAGTCGAAACAAAACGGGTACTTGATTCTACCAGCAGCAACGATTATAAAACAAAACTTAATGCCGAATTGAACGAGATGCATGAATCGGAACTCTGGCAAACAGGTGCTGCTGTTCGTAAACTCCGCCCGGGGAAATAATATCGATTAGTGTTAAATTTTGTAGTTAAAATGGTATAATATTGCTTTTATAGCACACAAAAATACCTGCTCAAGAAAATGAGCAGGTATTTTTATTTTCATTATTAATCTACATGTTTTTTATTTCGTTTACCAGTTTGGTAATTGAATTTTTGGCATCGCCAAACAACATACGGGTTTTATCATTGAAGAACAATTGGTTCTCAATTCCGGCATAACCTTTACCCATTCCGCGTTTCATAATGATGATGTTTTTGGCTTCGTGGGCGTTTATAATAGGCATTCCGTAAATCGGGCTTGACGGATCGTCGTATGCCGCAGGGTTCACCACATCGTTGGCACCTACCACAATGGCCACATCCACGTTGGGCATATCCGGGTTGATGTCATCCATTTCAACTAACTTTTCATAAGGAACATCGGCTTCGGCCAGCAACACGTTCATGTGCCCCGGCATTCTTCCGGCAACAGGGTGAATGGCATATTTCACCTCCACACCTTTTCCTTCGAGCAGAGTGTCCAGTTCGTGGGCAATGTGCTGTGCCTGTGCAACTGCCAGTCCGTAACCGGGAATCACCACAATTTTTCGTGAATAGCTCATCAAAACAGCGGCATCGCTCAGGGTAATTTCTTTAATATTTCCCTGTTCGCGTTCAGCGGCTGCGCCACCTCCGCCAAAGGCACCGATAATAACATTTATGAGCGAGCGGTTCATTGCTTTACACATCAGTATGGTAAGTATCATACCGGCTGCGCCTACCAGTATCCCACCCAGAATCATTGCCTGGTTGTTGTAGATAAAACCGGCCATGGCTGCGGCAATACCGGTAAATGCGTTCAATAATGAAATTACCACCGGCATGTCGGCACCGCCAATGGGCATTACAAACATGACACCGTAAACAAGCGAGATGGCCGTTAATGCATAAATAGCCCAAAGCATTTCAGCAGGCGGGTTGGGCGAAAGAATTATGAAAACTCCCAATGCAATGGTTACTACCAATAAAACCAGGTTCAGATAAGTCATAAATGGTTTCATTATGTCCCCCACGCGGCCGTCGAGCTTTCCGAAAGCGATTAAACTACCACTAAAAGCGATTGCTCCGATGATTAACCCCAGAACTGTAACCAGTATGGAGCCGACATCACCTGCCGCTGCGGCCGGGTACTCCAGCAGTGCAACCAGCATGGAAGCGCCGCCACCTGTAGCATTGTAAATTGAAACCAGCTGGGGCATTGCAGTCATTTTTACTTTGCGGGCAACCATCCACCCAATGGCAGCACCAACTCCGATGGCTGCAAAAATAATCCAGATATTGGTTAACGAAATTCCTTCGCCATCACTGTTGCGGTGTAACAACAATGTAGTAATCATTGCCAGCCCCATACCTCCGGCAGCCCAAAGATTTCCGCGTCGGGCAGTTTCGGGGTGCGAAAGCATTTTCAGCCCCACCACAAATAGAAGGGCGGCAATCAGGTAGCTCAGTTCGAGCAGGGTGTCGCCTACCGTAAATTCTGTTCCGTTTATTACTTCTAAAACTTTATCCATGACTTCCTACTTTTTTTTCTTTTTAAACATTTCGAGCATCCTGTCGGTAACGGCAAAACCGCCCACCACGTTAAGGGTTCCGAACATGAGCGCCAGTATTCCCAGCACCAGTTCAAGTGAGAACCGGGAAAGATCGGCGTGACCAACCAGGATAATACCTCCGATAATAATTACCCCACTGATGGCATTGGCTCCCGACATGAGCGGGGTGTGCAATACCGCGGGCACATTGGAAATCACTTCAATACCCAGGAAAATGGATAAAGCGATAATAAAAATGGATTCCTTGTTTTCCAGGAAAAAAATCAGTACTTGTTCCATATCTGGTTTTTTTATTTGTTTTCTATAACTGATTTAACGCGTTCGTTGTACAATTCACCTTCATTGGTAATGCAGGTGCCTTTTACAATATCATCGTCAAAATTGAGGTTGAGCGCCCCTTCTTCGCCAATGATAAGTTTTAAGAAATTCAGCACATTTTTACCAAACATGCGGCTGGCATCCACCGGCATTTGCGACGGATAGTTCGATTCACCAACAATTGTCACCCCCTTGTGCTGAATTGTTTTATCGTTTTCGGTGAGTTCGCAGTTGCCACCTGTTGAGGCTGCAAGATCGATAATTACCGACCCCGGCTTCATGGTTTCAACGGTTTCTTTTGAAATGAGCACCGGTGCTTTTTTGCCGGGGATTTGTGCGGTACAAATAATCACATTTGCTTTGGCAGCATGGTCATTAACAGCCTGCTGCTGTTTCTTTTTGTATTCCCCGGTTTGCTCTACTGCGTAACCGCCGGCATCTTTGTCCTCGGTGGCACCTTCCACTTCCACAAATTTTCCTCCGAGGCTCATCACCTCTTCTTTCACTGCCGAGCGCACATCGAATACCTGCACCTGGGCACCCAGTTTCCGCGATGTGGCAATGGCCTGTAACCCGGCAACTCCCGCGCCCAAAATCAGCACATTGGCCGGACGAATGGTTCCGGCAGCCGTCATAAACATCGGGAAAAAAGTGGGAAGTTTCATGGCTCCCTCGAGCACTGCTTTGTAACCGGCCACGGTTGCCATCGACGATAATATGTCCATGGCCTGGGCACGTGTGGTGCGCGGAATGGAATCGAGGCTGAAAGTGGTAATTCCTTTTTCAAGAAAAGTTTTTACCAGTTCGGTTTCCCAAAGCGGGTTAAAAGCGCTAATCCACACCTGGTTTTTCCCGATTTTTTTGATATCCTCAGCAACCGGAGGCTGAATCTGTAAAAGCACATCCGATTTTTCGAAAACCTCTTTCCGCGAAACTACTTTTGCGCCGGCCCGGCGTTCTCGTAATCGGCATCGGTAGCCAGGGCATTTGCACCTGCATCCTGCTCTACCCAAACCTCCACTTTCAGATCGGAAAGGCCCTGAACAGTTTCAGGGAGCAAAGCTACGCGGTTTTCATTGCTTTGTTCTTTTAATAATCCAAGAATCATATTTTGTTTGATTTAGATGAATTTGCCCGCAAATTTAATAATTATTATTTACCGTTAACGTTAACGGGAAAGTTTTTTATTCAGAAATTATTTAATTTATCAACAATAAGTACTTGATTGATTAACAACTGAAAGCTACACTTTGAACCATGCAAAAATTATTCAAATTTTCAGGCTTCTGATTTTCGAATGGTTTCGAGATAAAGTTCTTCCACTTTTTGGCGTGCCCACGGCGTGCGGCGTAAAAACTTTAAGCTCGATTTTATGCTGGGATCGTTACGGAAACAGTTGATACGGATTCGGTTGCCCAACTCCTCCCAGCCATAAAAACTAACGAGGTAAACAACAATGGCCTCGAGTGTTTTACCGTGAAGCGGATTATTGGGTT
The DNA here is from genome assembly GCF_055108615.1 of Tangfeifania sp. Classification (NCBI taxonomy): domain Bacteria; kingdom Pseudomonadati; phylum Bacteroidota; class Bacteroidia; order Marinilabiliales; family Prolixibacteraceae; genus Tangfeifania; species Tangfeifania sp. Next base: position 30,172 of record NZ_JBSQIC010000042.1, read on the forward strand.
GTGACATATTATTAAATTGAAAAATTGTCAAATTGTGAAATTGATTTCTTTGCCTACTGCCATTTGCCAATTGCATTTTTGCTATTTTTTTTGGTTCACTGCCAACTGTTTGTTGCCTGTTACCTGCTTTAAACCTTAAGTCCTTCAAGCAGTTTAATGTATAAATCAATTCCGGCCAGTATTTCACTTTTATAAATAAATTCGTCAGCCGAATGCGAGCGCGCCGAATCGCCCGGTCCCATTTTCACCGAGGGAAATGGAATAATTGCCTGATCCGAAGTGGTAGGTGAACCGTAAACCTTAATCCCCAATTCTTGTGCTTTGCGGGCAAACGGATGACTTAAACTCACGCCCGAGGAATTCAATCTGAAAGAGCGGGGTTTTACTTCGGAACTGATTAATTCTTTAATAATTTTTGCTGCTTTTTTGTTCGGGTAATGTTCGTTGGTGCGCACATCCACCACAAAATGGCAAACATCGGGCACCACGTTATGCTGCGTACCTGCCTCGATTTGAGTAACACTCATCTTAACCTCTCCCAGCACTTCCGATATTTTTTCAAATTTAAAATCCCTGATTTTCTGAATATCATCCAGCGCCTTGTAGAGTGCGTTTTCGCCTTCTTCGCGGGCAGCATGACCCGATCTCCCGTGAGCAAAACAATCGAGTACCAGCAGCCCTTTTTCGGCAATGGCCAGTTCCATGCGGGTAGGTTCGCCCACTATTGAAAAATTCACAAGTGCAATTTCAGGTAGTGTTATTTCCAGCCCGTGCCTGCCCGAAATTTCTTCTTCGGCAGTGGCGGCAAAAACCAGGTTGTAAGGTAAATCCGCGCGTTCATAAAAATGAATAAAAACAGCCAGCAGTGCAACCAACGGGCCGCCGGCATCGTTGCTGCCGAGCCCGTAAAGTTTGTCTCCCTCATCAATAGCCTTAAACGGATCAAGTTTATATCCTTTTGCCGGCCGCACCGTATCGATGTGCGAATTCAGCAAAATTACGGGTTTCCCGGGTTTGTTATGCTTATTAAAAGCCCAGGTATTGTTTTGCCGGGTTTTATAAGGAATATTTTCTTTATCCAGAAAATGCCGGATTATCGCAGCAGCTTTCGCTTCTTCTTTACTGAACGACGGGGTTGCGATAAGATTTCTGAGCAGGTCAATATATTTCTCCATTACCATTAAAAAATTCGAAGGTGCAAAATTGGTAAAAAAACCGGAATTAACTCAAAAGTAATTTGTGTTATATTTGTTGTCAAATTAAAAAGCATGTCATCAGAATTTTTTTCCAGTGAACAAAAACAGCTGGCCAGGTTTGCAAGAGCGCTGGGTCACCCGGTCCGGATTTATATTATGGAACTGCTGTCGAAACAGTCGTGCTGTTACAGCGGCGATCTTTCGGAAGACCTGCCCATTGCCAAATCCACCCTTTCGCAACATTTAAAAGAGCTGAAAAGTGCCGGTTTAATCCAGGGCGAAATTGAAGCACCGAAAATTAAGTACTGCGTGAACACGGAGAACTGGGAAAAAGCCAGGAGCCTTTTTAAAATTCTGCTGAAAATCTGAATCAACACACGGCAGAAACTACAAATTATTTGGGTTACAGCATCAAAATAAAAAACCTGCCCAAATCATAATTCAGGATAATGGCACACCAATAACACAAAAATAACTACCAAATATCCCACATTTTTCTTAATTTTGTATGAATTTATTACGAACATTAGCCCGTACTGAAAAAAACAATAAAAACCCGATTATCATGAAAAGAAGAGATTTTCTTGTTACAGGAACTGTACTTGGAGTAGGCGGAACATTGCTGCCCAATTTTGGAGGACTTAATGCCATAGGGCTACCGGCCAATAATGGGGAATACGATTTGGCTGCCGTAAGGGGTGGTGAAGTTACTGCTATGTATGACAAGGCAATGGAAGCACTTGGAGGAATTGAAAGTTTTGTTAAAACCGGGCAAAAAGTTCTGGTAAAACCAAATATTGGCTGGGACGCACCTCCGGAAAGGGCAGCCAATACCAACCCGCAGCTGGTGGCACATATCATAAAAGACTGTTTGAGAGCCGGTGCTTCCGAGGTGGTGGTATTCGATCATACCTGTGACCAGGGTGACAGGTGTTACCAAAACAGTGGAATAGAAAAAGCTGCACGTGATGCCGGCGCAAGGGTGGTTACCGGAAGCAACGAATCATTCTATCAGGAAGTTTCAGTTTCGGGCGGCAAAAGCTTAAAAACTACAAAAATACACCAGGAACTGGCCAGCGCCGATGTATTTATTAATGTTCCCATACTGAAACATCATAGCTCAACCATAGTAACCCTCTCCATGAAAAACCTGATGGGAGTGGTATGGGACCGCAGGTATTATCATGCCAACGACCTCAGCCAATGCATTGCCGATTTTCTTACCTACCGCAAACCCGACCTCAATATTGTGGATGGTTACCGTATGCTGACCCGTAACGGCCCCAAAGGAGTTTCTGAAGATGATGTTGCCGATTTGAAAGCTCTTATTGCCGGGAAGGACATTGTAGCTGTTGATTCTGCTGCTACTCTGATG